>JAYTML010000260.1:0-11908 GCA_043728655.1 Chthoniobacter sp.
GAAGGAGCGCGTCCTCGTCACCACGCTCACCAAACGCACCGCCGAGGAACTCACCGACTATCTGCGCGACATCGGCATCAACGTCCGTTACCTCCACAGCGAGGTGGATGCGCTCGAACGCGTCGAAATCCTCCGCGCCCTCCGCGCCGCGGAGTTCGACGTGCTCGTCGGCATCAACCTCCTCCGCGAAGGCCTCGACCTCCCCGAAGTCTCCCTCGTCTGCATCCTCGACGCCGACAAAGAGGGCTACCTCCGCTCGCAAACCTCCCTCATCCAAACCGCCGGCCGCGCCGCGCGCCATGTGAACGGCGAAGTCTATCTCTTCGCCGACATCGTCACCAAAAGCATGCAGGCGCTCATGGCCATCACCGACTACCGCCGCGCCCGCCAGATCGCCTACAACGAAAAACACGGCATCACTCCCCGCAGCGTCCAGCGCGCCGTGCAGGCGAGCCTGCACACCCTGCTCAAAGCTCGCGAAGTCGAGGCGAGCGTCATCCGCGAAGGCGGCGGCAACTTCTCCCTCACCGAAACCCTCCGCGAACTCGAAGCCGAAATGCTCACCGCCTCCGGCAATCTCGAGTACGAAAAGGCCGCCCTCCTCCGCGACCAGATCGCCGAACTCAAGGCCGGCACCGGCATCTCCAAGATCGAGCCCAAGCGCCAGCCCGTGAAATACGGAGCGAAGAAACGCGCGCCCAAAGCCCGCGCTTAAGCCAATATCGGAGGGACGCGCTCCCGCGCGTCCCTAATTTGAGATGGCGCGTCCGCCTGCGTGCGACGCGTCTTCCGCGATGTTACGGACGCGCAGGAGCGCGTCCCTCCGGGTGAGCGCTAGTTTTTTCTACTGCGCTACGGTGACGGCGAGCTTGTGGCCTTTGAATTTGATGCCGTTGAGCTTCTTCAAAATGAAGCTCGCGCTCTCATCGGTCACATCGACGAAGGATTGGCGGTCGCCGATGTCGATGCGGCCCACGACTTCTTTCGGCAGCCGCGTGGTGCCGGCGATGACGCCGACGAAATCGCCGGGAGCGACCTGCTGGTCGTGGCCGAGATTGAAACTCAGGCGCACCATGCCGGTCTCGTGGGAGACGGGAGAAATGGGCCGGGTCTCGCCTGTCGGTTTGCGGAAGGTCTGTTTTCCGGAGCGGAAAGCGGTGGGATCCTGATCGCGGCGTGGCGGCTCGCGGCGTTCGGCCGGGCGGGAGACCGGGTCGTATTTCGGATACTCACGCGGCGTGCGGGACTCAAAGCCACGGTCGCCGCGCTGCTCGCGGAATTCACGCCGGGCCGGCTGCTGCTCCTCGACGATCGGCTGCGGCGCCGGCTTGTCGCCGCCGAGCAGATGCAGGAGCGCGCTGGCGATGTCGGTGGCGGAGTAACCCGCTCCGAGCAACTGGTCGATCAGTTCGTCCTGCCGCTTGTATTCGCCCTTTTCCAGGGTCTCGCGCAGCGTCTCGACAAAGGCGCTCGTGCGCTTCTGCTCCACCTCCTCGGCGGACGGCACTTTCTCCCGGCGCACCTTCCCTTTCGTGAAGCGGATGATCTGCTGCATCTTCCAAATTTCGCGGCCGGCCACGAATGTGATCGCGCGCCCCGTTTTCCCCGCGCGACCCGTGCGGCCGATGCGGTGGACGTAATCCTCGGCGTCCTGCGGCAGGTCGTAGTTGAAGACCACCTCGATGTCGTCCACGTCCAGCCCGCGTGCCGCCACGTCGGTGGCGACGAGGAATTCAAAGCCGCGCTTGCGGAACTTCGCCACGACGCGCTCGCGCATCTGCTGCGAGATGTCGCCGTGCAGCTTGTCTGAGCTGTAGCCGCGCGCCTTCAGGTGGTCGGCGAGCTCGTCGCACATCATTTTCGTGCCGCAGAAAATGATCCCGTATTTGATGTCCTGAATGTCGATCAGCCGGCAGAGGACCTCGAGTTTCGAGCGGCGGTCCACTTCGTAGTAAACCTGCTCGATCGCGGGGACGACCATCTCCTGCGCCTCGATGCGCACATTCACCGGCTCCCGCGTGAAGTGCTTGATCAGCGCGCGGATCGGCGGCGGCATCGTCGCGGAAAAGAACACCGTCTGCCGCTCGACGGGCGCCTGCTTGAGCACGGTTTCGATGTCCTCGCGGAAGCCCATGTCGAGCATCCGGTCGGCCTCGTCGAGGATGACCATTTTCACCGCGTCGAGCTTGAGCGTTTTGCGTTCGAGGTGGTCCATCACGCGGCCCGGTGTGCCGATGATGATCTGAGCGCCCTCGCGCAGCCCGCGGAGCTGGCGGTCGTAGCTTTGGCCGCCGTAGATCGGCAGCTCGCGCACGCCGCGCTTGAATTGGGCGAGCTTCGCGACCTCCTCGGCCACCTGCATGGCCAGTTCGCGGGTGGGACAGAGGATGAGCACCTGCGGGGCGCGCAGGCTGGCATCCACCTTCTCGATGGCGGGGAGTGCAAAGGCCGCGGTCTTGCCGGAGCCGGTCTGGGAAAGTCCGACGACATCCTTGCCTTCGAGAAGGAAGGGAATGGTCTCTGACTGGATCGGCGACGCCTCCTCAAAACCCATCTTGGCGACTGCCTTGAGCAGCTCAGGGGAAAGGCCGAGCTCGGTAAATAGTTTCTTCTGCATCGCGGCTTCTAGCCTGCGAAAGCGGCGGGTGCGAATGGAATCTCCCGCAATGACGCGCTCCCGTGCGCCCAAACACCCGGATCTCCGCGGCCAAAGGAGGAGGCCTGGATTCCGCAGTGCCCGCCGAAAACGAAATTGGGGACGCGCAGGAGCGCATCCCTCCGGGTTATTTAGCCGCGCCGATGCACCAGAGGTGCTTGTGCGTGCGGATGAAAATCTCGCCATCGCTGACTGCCAGCGAGGCGTTCATCATGCCGTCTCCCAGGGTGTTCGCCGCGAGCTTTTCAAACGTCGGGCTGGCCCGGATGACGAGCGTGTCGCTCCCCTGATTCGGCACGTAGATGCGGTCGCCCGCGAGCACCATCGAAGCCCAGCTTTCCGAGCGACCGCTGCCGCCGGTGAGGCGCTCCTCCCACTTTGTCTCGCCCGTTTTCAGGTCGATGCACTGCGCGGTGCCGGGTGTGTTCAGGATATAGAGAAAGCCTCCTGCGATTACTCCCGAGCCGATGCGCTGCTTGTCGCGGACCTTGTGCCAGAGACGGTTCGCGCTCACGTCACCGGAGCCGCCCGGTTTCACCGCGATGGTGCTCCCGCCGTAGCCGCCGCTGCCGATGACAACGCCCTCGCCGTACATCGGGGAGCTATAGATCAGCGGATTCAGCCCGTCGCATGACCACAGTTCCTTGCCGGTCTTCGGGTCATAGGCGCGCATCCATTCCGCGAAGGTCATCACCAGCTCGTCGCGCTCGCCCGCTTTCACGAGAAGCGGCACGCTCCAGGTGCCGACTACGCCCCCGGTCTTGCCGGCGAAACCATCCGTGCGGTCCTTTGTCACCTTCTCCGGCGCATCCACGCGCCAGACTTCCTTGCCCGTGCGCTTTTCCACCGCGATGAGAAAAGACCGCGGCCCCGGCCCAAAATACAGGATGCAAAGGTCCCCGTGAATCACCGGCGCGCCCGCATAGCCCCACTGATGGTCCTGCTTGCCGAGATCGACGTGCCACTCCTCCTTGCCCGCCAGATCCCATGAATACAGGCCCGCCGAGCCGAACCATGCGATGACGCGCTCGCCGTCGGTGGCGGGCGACGCCGAGCAAAACGGGTTCGCAGCGTGCGTCTGCTCCGCCGCGGTCCACTCCGGCCCGGTCTGCCAGAGCAGCCTGCCATCCTTCCGGTCCACGCACATCAGCGTGCGACGGCTGCCCGCGTTTTGTGTCAGGAAAATGCGGTCGCCCCAGACGGCCGGCGTCGAGTTTCCCGGCTCCGGCAGCGCGATTTTCCAGCGCACGTTTTCCGTCGCGCTCCACGTCAGCGGCAGCGCCGTCTCGCTCGACACGCCGGTCCCGTCCGGGCCGCGCCAGGCGGGCCAGTTGCCGGCAAGTGCGGCGGTGCCGAGACAGAGGAAGGCGATGGCGGAGGATGAAATACGGGGAAACATGGCGGGAGGCTAAACCCGCCGCGGGGCGAGGGAAAGCCGGCCGTAACGCCTCTTGCGGCCGGTTTTCACGGCTGCGAATCGCAGGACGCAAAAAGCTCTCCCGTTTCCGGGAGAGCTTTCTTTCGTTGGCTGCGCGGGACCGCGCTGGTGGCTAGCTCTGCAGGAGCCGGAGGGCCGACTGGGTGCTGGAGTTGGCCTGGGCGAGCATCGCGGAACCGGCCTGCACGAGGATGTTGTTGCGGGCGAGACGGGTGGATTCCTGAGCGACATCCACGTCCACGATGCGGCTGTTGGCGGCCTCGAGGTTGGTGCGGTTGGTCGTGAGCATGTCCGCCGCGAAGCCGAGGCGGCTCTGTTCGGCGCCATTCTGGGCGCGGGAGGACGCCGTGGCGGTGATGCCGTCGGTCACATCCTGCACGCTGATCCCCGCGAGGTTTGCCGCTCCGGTGATGGTCGCCACATTGCCGGTGAAATCCGACTGCGTGATGTTCATGCTCTGCGAGCCGTCTTCGGAGGTGCCGACCGCCAGCGTCGAGTTACCGAAGGAGGCCACGCCATTGAAGTTGCCCGAGCCGAGGCCGGTGAGTTCCGCCCGGAGCGCCGTGAATTCGGCGTCGTAGTTGGCGACGTCGCCGGCGCTCTTGGTCACATCCGTGGAGAGCGTTTTCAGCTCGGCGATGCGCTCGAGGACTTTGCCCGCACTCTTCAGTGCGCCGTCCTGGACCTGGAGAAAGGACACGGCGTTGGAAACCGACGTGCTGGTCGCGTCGGTGCGGCGGAGGGCCGCTTCCATGCGCATCGAGACCGCCAGGCCGCCGGCGTCGTCGGCCGGGCTGGTGATCTTGGAGCCGCTGGAGAGCCGGGCGAGGCTCTTCTGCAGCATGTTGTTGCTGGTGTTGAGATTAACGGCCGCCGTGGTTGCGGCGATGTTGGTATTGATGACGAGTGACATGTTGATCTTCCTTGATGAGTTACGACTTCCGTGTCGCGACGGGCCATTTTTACTCCGGTGTTTGACCTCACCGATCGGGCTCTTGCTCGACACGGATGTTTTCGGCAGCCGACGCCGCGGCTTTAGCGGAATTTGGAAATTTCTTTCGCGCTGCTGAAAAACCTCGGGTGTCCTGGAGTCGGTGTCCGGGTTTGGGGGCATCCGTTTTCGCTTGGGAATGAAGGAAGCGCCGTCGAAGCGCCCGACGCTCAAATGCTGCCAGCCGTTTTCTCCCGCCGAAAGCACATGCGGGGAAAGGCACGCCTTGTGCTCGAAACTTCTGATTTATTATGGCAGGACTACAACTCGCAGGTTTGGCTTCCGGTCTCGATTGGCGGAGCCTCGTTGACAAGCTGATGGAGGCTGAACGCTACCCTCAGAACCAGTTGCGTGCCGAAAAAGCGGCGGGCACGCAGAAGACGAACGTACTCGAGTCCCTGAAAACGGGCCTCACGGCGCTGCAAACCGCTATCAAGCCGCTGAGCGGCGACTCCACCGACGTATTCGCAGTGCGAAAGGCCGCGTTCGCGAATGCGAACACCACCTGGGGCGCGAGCGCGGTGGCGGGTACGGAGGCCGGCACCTACCAGTTCCAGGTCACGCAACTCGCGACCAAGGCCCAGCGCGCCGGCGCTGCGGATGTCGGGCGCGGCCTGAGCGCGACCTCCGATGTGAGCACCCTCACGCTGGCGACGCTGCCCGTCGGCGCCGCCATCACTGCGGGCGATTTCACGGTCAATGGCGCGCGGATCACCGTCGCTGTCACCGATTCGCTCCAGGATGTTTTTGACCAGATCTCCACGAAAACCGGCGCGACCGTCACGGCGAGCTACGATCCGTTGACGGACAAAGTGCGGCTCAGCAGTCCGTCTGAAATCGTTCTCGGCAGCTCCAATGACACGAGCAATTTCCTCGGCGCGCTCCAGCTTTACAACAACGGCAGCGGCGAAGTCCTGGCACCCAAGGCGCTCGGCGTCGTCAGCATCAGCGCCGCGATCTCCAACGCAAATCTGCGCAACTCCGTCACCGGCGTCGATGCGGGCGGAAACGGCACCTTCTCGATCAACGGCGTGGACATCGCCTTCAACGTGAACACCGACAGCGTCCAGAACGTGATGGCGCGCATCAACTCCTCGAACGCGGGAGTGACCGCCGGTTTCGACCGGGTGAACGACCGGCTCACGCTCACGAACAAGACGACCGGCGACATCGGCATCTCCGTCAGCGAAGGCGCGGGGGGACTGCTCGCGGCGCTCGGCCTCGGTGGTTCGGCAGCGCTCGTGCGGGGAAAAAATGCGCTGTTCAGCGTGGATGGCGGGGCGTCGCTGACGAGCACCAGCAATACTTTCGACGAGACCGCTCACGGCATTGCCGGCCTGTCCGTCGCCGCGACCTCGCAGACGACGGAGAGCATCACGATCTCCGGCGATACCGCGGGCGCGCGGACGAAGATCGAGGATTTCATTTCCAAGTACAACTCGGTGCAGAACTACATCGAGCAGATGACGAAGACGACGTCCGGCGCGGAAGGGAAAGTGACCGCTGCGATGCTCGCCGGAAACCGCGAGGTGACCGACATCGCCAAGCAGCTTCGCAATATGGTTTTCTCCGCGGTGCCCGGTCTCACCGGCTCCGTGCAGCGGCTGGAAAGCATCGGCATCGACTTCAAGAGCGGCACCTCGGAGCTGGAGATCAAGGACGGCGCCAAGGTCGACGCGGCGCTGCGCGACTCCGGTCCTGCGGTGCGGACGCTCTTCAGCGACTCCGGAGCCGGACTCGCCAAACGCCTGGATACCTTCATCACCAGGATCACCGGATCGACCGGCACGCTCACCACACAGGCCGGCACGCTCGCGAAGCAGTCCAAGAGCATCGACGTACAGATAGCTGCCATGGACCGGCGGCTTGCCCAGCAGAAGCAGCTTCTTGAGCAGGGCTTCATCCGCATGGAGAAGGCGCAGTCCACCATCCAGACCCAGCTCGCCGCGCTGAACAACGCGTTCGGCGGGAACTCGAGCAAATGACCGGCGCGCGTCTTTTCCTCGCGGTGGCGGCTGCCGCGATGGGCGTGCTCCTCGGCGCCTGCACCACGCCGCGCCGCGCCGCGGCTCCCCCTCCTCCTCCCCAGAATTTCTTTTCGCCCGCCACCGAAGGCGCGCCGATGCGCCGCGTCGCCCTGCTGCCGCTTTGGAATGAGAAACTGCCTGGTGAATACTTGCGCGACGTGGACGCGGCATTCGCGGCGGAGCTGACGAAGAAGGCGCTGTTTGAAGTCGTGCCGGTCAGCCGTGCGCAGATGGAGACGATCTTTGGCGAGCGCCAGCTTTCCTCCGTGGATGCGCTCCCGGCGGAGGCTCTCGCCCGGCTCCGCACGACTTACGGCGTGGAAGGCGTCCTTTTCACCGACCTCACGAGCTTCTCTCCCTACCGGCCGCTCTCGATGGGCGTCCGCGCGAAACTGCTCGACGTCACCACCGGGAAAATCCACTGGGCCTTCGACTACGTTTACGACACCGGCAATGCGTCCGTCGCGACGGCGGCGAAAACCTACCAGCGCAAATACAGCAACGAGCACCAGCCGCTGACCAGCGACGGCGGCAGCATTCTCCTCAGTCCGAGCCGGTTTGCCAAATACGTGGCGTGCGAAACCTACGCGAGTTTGCGCGCTCAATCAGAAAACGGCATGTTTTCCGCTAAAGCTTTCGCAAATCCTTCCGATAACCTTTCAAAGCGATGAACATCCAGCCTCTCAAAACCGAAGGCGTGCCCGCGCCGTCCAAGCCGAAAGCGCAGCCCGCAAAATCCGCCCAGGCGTCCTCGCCGGGAGAGATGCTCAAAAGCACCAAAAACGAAAGACTCATGGAAGCCCTACGCAACGAGCCCGATGTGCGACCCATGGAAGTGGACCGCGGCCGGAAGCTCGCCGCCGATCCGAACTACCCCTCGGACGACATCCTCGCGAAGCTCGCGGACATCTTTGTAAACGACTCGAAACGCACCAAGTAACCGGCGATGCAGCTCACACAATTCGCCCGTTCCTACAAGTCCGTCGCAGTCACCACCGCCACGCCCGGGCAGCTCGTGCTGATGCTCTTTGACGGTGCCATCCGCTTTCTCGCCACCGCCGCGCACGGCTTCCAGCTTGAGGGGATCTCGACCCGCAACGAGCAGATTCACAACAACCTCGTCAAGGCGCAGAAAATCCTCCGCGAGCTGCAGTGCAGCCTCGACCTGAAGACGGGGGGCGAGTTCGCAAAGACGATGTTCGCCCTTTACGATTTCATGCTCGATCAGCTCCAAAGCGCGAATCTGGCGAAGGACGCCGCGCCGATCGGCACCGTCGAGCGGATGCTCGGCGAAATCCGCGACGCCTGGGCGCAGATGCTCCAGCAGTCCGCGACTGTCGCGGCGTGAACACCGAGGCCGAGCGCCGGTTCTGGCGGCTGCTGACCGACTACGAGCGGCTGGCGAAGGACGAGTCCGTGGCCATTCACGCGCGGGATTTCGACACGGTGGAGAGCATCCAGACCCGCAAGCCCGCGGTGCTCGACGCGCTCTGCGTACTCGCCGGCGAAGGCGGGCTGGACCGTGGACACCCCGCGCTTTCCGCACGCCTCGACGCCCTCACGGCGCTCGGCGACGCCTGCGCCGAAGCACTCGCCGCGATGCAGCGGGATGCCCGCACGGAGCGCCAGAATTTGGACGCCGCCCGCCTGCGGCTGCGCGGTCTGAATACCACCTACGGACCCGATCCGCGCCAGCAGCAGGCATTCTGCGCGCACGGCTGAGCCCATGATTTCCACGAAACCAGACGCCGCGATCCTGCTCGTGGACGACGATCCGGGAATCCTCGAACCCCTCGGCGAGCAGCTCCGCTGCGAGGGCTACGACGTCACGGCCTGCGCCGATCCCGCGGCGGCGCTCGCCGCGCTCAGCCGGCGCCAGTTCGCCACCGTCATCTCCGACCACAACATGCCGCAGATGACCGGCCTCGAGCTCCTGGGAAAAGTGCGCGAACTCCAGCCGAATGCCTCGCGCGTACTCATCACCGGCATGCTCGCGCTCGACACGCTCGTGGGCGCGATCAATGAGGGCGAAATCTTCCGCTTTCTCGCCAAGCCCTGGGCGCGCGCCGAGATGCTCGCGACGGTCGGCAACGCCGTGCAGCGCTACCGCATCCTCTGCGACAATGAACGCCTCCGTGCGGACACCCTCGCGCTGAACACGGAGCTCGCCGCGACCAATGCCGAGCTGCGCGTCAAGGTCCGCCAGCTCACCGTGCAGAAGGAGCAGCTCGATGAGTCGCACGAGGCGCTCACGGAGAATTTCGAGCACTCCCTCGGGCTCTGCCACCGCATCGTCAATACCTTCTACCCGCTCCTCGGCACCCGGACGAAAGCGGTCGTCGAGCTGTGCCGGAAGATGGCAGGGGGCGACGACCTTTCCGCCGAGGAAAAGCATGTGCTGGTGACCAGCGCGTGGCTTCACGACATCGGCCTCGTCGGCGTCGAGCGCGACGTGCTGCACAAGCTCTTCCACCGGCCCGCGGATTGCACCCGCGAGGAATGGGCGATGATCCACCAGCATCCCGGCTACGGCCAGACGCTCGCCGCCTTCGTGGACCGGCTGACCGCCGTCGGCGTCACGATCCGCGCCCACCACGAGCGCTTCGACGGTGGCGGCTACCCGGACCGGCTCGCGGGGGAGGCCATTCCGTGGACGGCGCGATGCCTCGCGGTCGCGGTCGCCTTTGTCGAAACCGGGCTGCCGAAATCACAGGCGGAGGAATTGATCGTGAAGCAGTCCGGCACCGCGTTCGATCCCGACGCGGTGCGCCTCTTTTTCAAAGCCACGCAGACGCACGACACCCCGCGGCAGATCCGCGAACTCACGCTCAACGAGCTCCGGGCCGGGATGCACCTCGCGAAAGGCATCTACAGCCCCGCCGGCCTGCTCCTCATCGCCGAAGGCCAGGAACTCACACCGGCGACCCTTTCGAAGATCCGCAACCACAACCTCCTCGCCCACGTGACCCAGCGGCTGCTGGTCTATAGCTGAGCCGGCAGGTCCGTCGCTCCGGCGGGCTGCAGTCCCGGAGTCGCGCCTCGCCGATGGCTGCGCCCGGCGTTTCCACAGCACTGAGGAGATGTGAAAAGAGGGCGCTGTGTGCAGGTTTTTAGCTGAGGCGGGCGGCTGGCACTTCGGCTGCTAAGCGTCCGGGAATGTATCCGCTCCTCGTCTCCGGCATCGCTTCCGTCGCATCCAATCTCCTCGATACCTGGAGCCGTGCGAGCGAGCGGAAGGCCCAGACGGAACTCGTCAAATTTCAGGAGGTGCTCGATCGCGTCGTCGGTCCGGCAAAAGGTGCCGCTCCAGGCGCGGCGTCGCAGACCGTGAATCCGATCGAGGCGCGGATTGCGAAACTTCGCGCGCAACTTCTCGATGCGCCCGAGGTGCGCACGATGCTCGATGCGGGCGATCCCTCCAAGCCGGCCACGCTCCAGCTTGGAGCGGACGGAAAGCTAGTCGCACAGGCGCCCGGCGGGCACCCGAAGGCGCTGCTCCTCTCCGCTGAAAACGAGGCGCTCGCGCAGGAGCTTGCGCGTCTGCTTTCGGCCGCACCCGGCGCGGCAAGCCTGAGTGTATCAGCCTTCGCAGGCGGTGGCACCGGCTCTGCTATGCACTTCTCGCGATGATCGAGAGTCTTTTTTCCAGCACGAATTACCAGGCCGCCAAGCAGCTGCTTGATGTCGCCACTGTGCGGCACGAGGCGCTCGCCGCGAACCTCGCGAACATCGAGAAGCCCGGCTACAAGCGCGTGGATTTGCCGAAGGATTTTTCGGCAGAATTTGCCGCTCACCTTCGTTCGGGCGGAGTCGGCGCCGCGCCCGCCGCGAAAATTGTGGAGGACCTCACATCCACCAGCCAGCGCAAGGACGGCAACAACGTGGAACTCGACAAGGAGCTGCTCTCGATGAGCAAGAACTCCGCGGAGTACGACACGCTCACCGAATTCGTCAGCGGCTCGATCAAGCAGCTCCGCATGGCCATCACCGGCCGCACTTCCTAAGCCGCATGAACTTCATCACCGGAATCAACTCCACGGCGAGCGCGCTCAATGCCGAGAAGATCCGCATGGATGTCGTCGCGCAAAACATCTCCAACGCGCACAACACCCGCGACCTCGACGGCAGTGCCTACAAGCGCAAGGTCGTCAGCTTTGAGTCGCTCCTCGCGACCGGCCCCGGCGCGCAGGCGGGTGTCCGCGTGGCCGACATCACGACGGACAACACGCCGGGCGAACTCATTCACAACCCGCAGAGTCCGGATGCCGATGCGGACGGCATGGTCCGCATGCCGAACGTCAACATCGCCACGGAAATGGTGGACCTCCTCACCGCCTCGCGCGCCTATGAGGCGAATCTCGCCGTGGTCCGCAACGCCAGGCAGATGGCCACCAAGGCGCTCTCGATCGGCCGCTAAGGGAACCCCATGCAAATCGGCGCCCTCCCAGTCTTTCAAGCCAACGCCATGCGGCTCGATCAGCTCGCGCGGATCGAGAAGCCGGATGGCACCGGACTGAACCCGGCGGCGGGCCTCGCCGGCGCGCAGCTCAGCGAACCGGGGGGAAAGGCGTCCTTCAACAATCTGCTCGATCGCGCCGTCGCCGAGGTGGACGGCAAGATGAAGACCGCCGCCTCCGAGCAGGCCAAAGTCCTCACCGGCGAAACCAACAACCTGCACCAGGCGATGATCGCCATGCAGGAGGCGAGCACCGCCTTTTCGCTCATGGTCGAGGTGCGGAACAAACTCGTCGAGAGCTACCAGGAGATCATGCGGATGCAGGTCTGAGGGCGGGCAC
>JAYTML010000261.1:0-2673 GCA_043728655.1 Chthoniobacter sp.
AAACTCGAAGGCGACCTTTGCATCTCTCGCCCCGCGTCGCGGCTGAAGTGGGGCATTCCCTTTCCGGAGACCTTCGGCGCGGGCTTCGTCACCTACGTCTGGTTCGACGCGCTCGTGAACTACCTCACCTTCGTCCCCGGCCATGATCCGAATGCGGAATGCGGAACGCGGAATGCGGAATCGCCGCAGGCCCATTCCGAATTCACCCGCTGGTGGCCCCCGCTGCACGTCATCGGCAAGGACATCCTCATCCCCGCGCACGGCGTTTACTGGCCGGTGATGCTGAAAGCGCTCGGCTTTTCCGACGACGAGATGCCCACCCTGCTCGTCCACGGCTGGTGGAATATTAAGAGCAAGAGCGGCGAGAGCGAAAAGATGAGCAAGAGCCTCGGCAACGTCATCGACCCCGACGCTCTCGCCGACAAATACGGCGCGGAAGCCGTCCGCTACTACCTCGTCAGCGACATCGCTACCGGCAAAGACAGCGACTTCTCCGAAGAACGCCTCGTCCAGCGCTACAACACCGACCTCGCCAACAGCCTCGGGAATCTGCTCAACCGCTCGCTGAACATGGCGGCGAAGTATCGGGGAGGGGTATTAAAAACGGGCAACATCCCTGCGCTGCAAGATCCAGAGGCGGGACCGGATAAGTTGGTTGGTGGTTTCGTCGAGTATTCAGTACGGTTTTACGGTCACAGCATGGATGCGCCGCCGAACGAGGCCAGCGTTACTCCAGGAGTTAGCGGCCCGTTCATGGTCCATGCAGCAATCAAGGAGGCGCTGGATGTAGCCGAGAAATGTAATCGTCTCATCGAGCAGAGAAGCCCGTGGAAGCTTGCGAAAGACACCACGAAGCAGGATGAGTTAGACGCCGTCCTTTACACCCTCGCCGAGTCCCTCCGCATCATCGCCATCCTCATCTCCCCGGTGCTGCCGCGGGCCGCGCACGGCATCTTCGATCAGCTCCAGTGGAAGATGGACGCCACCGGCCAGGAATCCCGCTTCCGCCTCGCCGACGCCACTTGGGGCGGCCTCCCCGACGGCCACACCCTCGGCCAGCCCACACCCCTTTTCCCCCGCATCGAAGCGCCCGCAGCGTAGCGCTCTTTCCTGAGTGACCTCGAAAGGATGTCGGAACACCGAATCCCGCAGAATCTGATCGCCACCGTCTTGCAGGCCAACGGCCTGACCCATGCCAGCCCAGGGCAACGCCCTGGGTAAGCGCGAAAAGACGGACGAGCCATGAAGGGGCGGCACATCCCGGCATCCCATTTGAATCGCCCTTTCAGGGCTTGATCCTTTGCGGGTCGGATTCCCAGGGCGTTGCCCTGGGCTGGCATGGGTCGGGCCTTTGGCCCTGCAGTGGTCGCTGTCGCGACCCGATTTCACGCCCTTTGAACGGCATCCCACCAAGCAAACACACCGCGGCCTTTCACGCAAAAAACCGCCGGTCAGTCACGCTCACGCGCGCCGACCGGCGGTCTTGTTTAGTATGCTTATCGCGCGGCTTCCGCCGCGCACCGGGTTACTTGCTGTCGCTGTCCGTCACTGCGGCGGGCTCGACCGGGGTCGGAGGCGTCGTCGGAGGCGGGATCTGCACCACCTGGAAATTTGCCGTGGTCTGCTGGAGGAGCTGCGCCAGGCGGACGACGCCGGAGGGCGTCATCGCGATGCGGGTGTGGATCGGCATGATCGAAACGCCGGGGCGGTCCGCGACGATGCCGGAAGTGAAATCAATATAGACTTCCTCCGCGCCGACGCTGACGAGCGCGTGGTTCGCGTAGCGGGCCGTGAAGTTCTCGTATTTGAGTTGGAGGGACTGTTGGTTCTGCGGTTGGTTGGACATAGGGCCGTCTGCTTTATCAGCCCGCCAAATCATTGCAACCGCGCAAAACCCCCGCCGCGCACTTTTTTTTCACCCCGTCCTTTTGCCTAACAATCGCGCGGGCGTACCGCTTACCTCGCCGTGCCGCCGATGAACCACTCCCCAGTCATTTTCGGGCTCGCCGCGCTCACCTTTTTCGCTGCCGCCTCGCATGCCGCAGACGACGGCATCGAGTTCTTTGAAAAGCGCGTCCGCCCCGTGCTCTCGGAGCATTGCGGGAAATGCCACGCGTCAGACTCCGAGAAGATCAAAGGCGGCCTCCTGCTCGACTCCCGCGACGGCTGGCTCAAAGGCGGCGACTCCGGCCCCGCCCTCGTCCCCGGCGACCCGGAGAACAGCCTGCTCATCAAAGCCGTCCGCCACACCGACAATGATCTGAAAATGCCGTCGAAGGACAAGCGGCTGCCGGACGCCGTCATCGCCGACCTCGTGGCGTGGGTGCAAATGGGTGCGCCGAGCCCGCAGGGCGGGAAACCCGAAATCCGAACATCGAAACCCGAAACGAAGAAGATCGACTACGACGCAGCGCGGAAGCTGTGGGCATTTCATAAACCGGAACGGCCGGTGGTGCCGGAGCCGGGAACGTCCAACGCTCAACGTCCAACTTCCAACGTCCAAGTCAGCAATCCCATCGACCACTTCATCCTCGCGAAGCTTGGCGAGAAGGGGCTCGCGCCTGCGCCGCCCGCCGGTCCGCGCACGCTGATCCGGCGCATGACTTTCGACCTCACCGGCCTCCCGCCGACACCGGAGGAAACCGACGCTTTCACCCGCGACTGGCCCGCCGG
>JAYTML010000262.1:0-6164 GCA_043728655.1 Chthoniobacter sp.
CGCGCCTTGTGAATAGTCCCGCCCCCTTTCACGGGCAAAACCCGAAACCCGAAACCCGAAATCCGACACCCATTATGGCCAACGCCAACGAACTCCGCAAAGGCATGTGCATCCGCTATAACGGCAACCCTGCCATCGTCCTCGAAGTGATGCACCGGACGCCGGGAAACCTGCGCGCCTTTGTGCAGGCGATCATCCGCTACATCGGCACGGGCAAAAGCGCGGACGTCCGCTTTGGCTCGACGGACAAGATGGACACCGTGGACGTGGAGCGGAAGGAGCTGGAGTTTTCCTACAAGGATCAGGGCGGCTACAATTTCATGGATCCGGTGACGTATGACTCGATCACCTTCGACGCCTCCTTCATCGGCGACACCAAGGATTACCTCACCGAGAACCTCAAATGCGAAATCCTCTACGTGGAGGGGAAGGCGGCGAGCATCTCGCTGCCGTCGTCCGTCATCCTCACCGTCACGGAGTCCGCCGAAGGTGTGAAAGGCGACAGCGCGAACAACGTGCAGAAGCCGGCGACGCTGGAGACCGGTAAGATCATCAACGTCCCGCTTTTTGTGAAGGAAGGCGAAAAGATCAAGGTCTCGACCGAGAACGGCTCCTACATGGGCCGGGCGTAAGGATTTTCGATTCACGGTTTTTGATTTTCGATTGGTAGGGACGCGCCTCGCGTGAGACCGAATCGCCGATCAAAAATCTCCGCCGGGACGAGCCGTCGAAAACTCCGGCTCGCGACGGGGGCCACCGGCGAGAGCGTGGGGCAGCGGGTGCGGCGGTGGTGGCATCGCGGATTTCGGAAAAGTTCGTTCAGCGCCATCTACGGGCTCTTCCTGCTCGTGCCGGCGTGGTGGCTCACGCAGACGTTCTTCGCGGCGTTTTCGCGGGCCTCCGCCGGGCAGGCGCTCTGGCTCTCGGACGAGGGGTGGTTTTTCGCGCTCGGCGCGGTGGTGTGGACACTCGCGTTCTTTGGCGGCATCTGGTCCACGGGAGCCCCGTGGCCGCTGCACGTCTATGTCTTCGGCCATGAGCTGACACACGCGATCTGGGTGTGGCTCTGGCGGGGCAAAGTCCTCGACAGGAAAATGTGGTCCTCCGATGGCGGCTATATCGTCACTGACACCCACAATTTCTGGATCGCGCTCGCTCCGTATTTCTACCCGCTCTACAGCCTCGTGGTCATCGTCCTCTACGGCGTCGCGAGCCTCTTCTACAATGTCGCCGGCAGCACCGTGACATTCCTGATGATGACGCCGCTCCAGTGGCTCTTCTTCCTCCTCGGGGCGACGTGGGCGTTCCATCTCAGCTTCACGTTCTGGATGATTCCGAAAGGCCAGACCGACCTCACAGCGCACGGCACCTTTTTCTCCCTCGTCATCATCTACGGGATGAATCTCCTCATCCTCGCGATCTTCCTCATCGTCGTCGCGCCGGAGATCACCTTCGCCTCATTCGGCGAAGACCTGCTGCATCGCGCCGAGGACTTTTCCGAAACCGCCTGGCGGCTGCTCTGCGCCGGGTGGATGAGGCTCGCAAGCTGACCTCGACCAGCCGATGAGAGAAGCATCGTGAATGTCCTTCTCCGAATTTTCACCGCCGCGGCGCTCGCCGGCGTGGCGTTCCTGCCGGCGCGCGGGGAGGAAGCGGGCGGGCGGTTTCTGGTGCGTTCGTGGCAGTCGGAGGACGGGCTGCCGAGCAATGCCGTGCGCTCAGTCGCGCAGGCTGCGGATGGGTATCTGTGGGTGGCCACGGCGGAGGGCGTGGTGCGTTTCGACGGGGTGCGCTTCACCGGCTTTGATGCGGAGCCGGATGTCCGGCTCGCGCGCGGCGCGACGCGCACGCTTTTTGCCACGGCCAACGGCGACGTGTGGGTGACGACGACTCGCGGCGGGCTGCTGCGCTGGCGTGGCGGGCGGCTGACGCGTGTCTGGAAAGAGCAAAGCGTGACTTCTCCTCCGCGCGTCACGCAGGTCGCGGACGACGGCCGCGGCGGCGTCCTGCTCGTGCGCGGCACCGAGGTCTGGCGCGCCGCCGGTGATGCGGCGCCGGTGCCGCTGGAGCAGACACCGGACGTGGCGGAGCGCCTGCGGCTCGACGCGGAAGCGTCGCCGGTGCGCGGAGGATTTGGTGTCGCAGCGCAATTGCGCGACCGGCGCGGGCGTGTCTGGCGGGCAGCCCCTGTGCGCGGTCTGACGGTCACCGATTCCTCGGGCACCGCCTCCGTGGAACTGGCAACGGTCGAGCCGGGAAACCGCATCGCCGAGCTTTTCGAGGACCGGGAGGGAAACATCTGGGCGGCCACCGGCGACAGTGGGCTGGTGCAGATTCGCGAGCGTCGCGCGGATGTGCTCACCGTGGCCGACGGCCTCAGCGACCGCACCGTCTTCGCCGTGATGCAGGACCGCGCGGGCGCGTGGTGGGTGGGCAGCAAGCGCGGCGGTCTCGACCGCATCGTCGGGGGCGCGGTCACGCATTATGAAATCGGCGACGGGACTTATTACCGTCCGATTTCCGCGCTATGTGAAGACCGCGCGGGCACGCTCTGGACGGCGACGCGCGACGGCAGCGTCTTCCGGCTGGCTGCGGGCGGATTCGTGCCGGCATTCGATCCCGTTTCGCTGCCGAGCAAGGTCATGGCGATCGCCGAAGATGCGGACGGGCGGATGTGGTTTGGCGGCTCCCAGGGGCTGGCGGTGCTCGCTTCCGGGAAAGTCGCGCGCGTTGGCGAAACGGAGGGATTTGCCGGAGCGAGCGTCTCCGCGCTGGCCGCGGACGCCGCGGGTGCGGTGTGGGTCGGAACGCACGACGGCGATGTATTTCGCGGAGGTGAAAAGGGGTTCTTCCGTCTCGGAGGCGCGTCCGCTCCCGGCGGGCGGGCGGTGCTGGCGCTGCTCCCGGATGCGGATGGCTCGGTCTGGGCGGCGACGCTCGGCGGCGGGCTGTATCATTGGCGGGACGGGCGTTTCACGGGCTTCGCTGCGCGGGAGGGGCTCCCCGATCCGCGGCTCACGTGCGTGGTCGATGACGGCGCGGGGTTTTTGTGGCTCGGTTCGCTGGCGGGGATTTTCCGCGTGAGCAAGGCCGAGCTGCACGAGATCGAGGAGCGCCGGCGGACGACGGCGCGATGGCTCCAGCTCGACCGCTCGGACGGACTGCTGACGCGCGAATGCACCGGCGGATTTCAGCCCGCGGGCTGGCGGGCGCAGGACGGCGAGCTGCGCTTTCCCACGGTGAACGGGCTCGTCCGCATCCGCCCGGATGCGATCGTGACGAATCCCGTGCCGCCGCCGGTCATCATCGAGGAACTGCGCGCGAACGACCAGCCGCTGAGCCTGGCAGGCGGCGCGGTGAAAACCGGGCCGGGCCGCACGCGGCTGGAATTCCGCTATACGGGGCTGAGCTTTTCAGCGCCCGAGCGTGTGCGCTTTCGCTCGCGGATCGTGGGGCTGGAAGCCCAGTGGCGTGACCTCGGGACGCAGCGTACGATCGCCTACGAGGTGGTGCCGCCGGGCAGGTACCGTTTCGAGGTGCAGGCGGCGAATAATGACGGCGTCTGGAACGAAACCGGCGCGAGCCTCGCCGTCACGGTGCTCCCCCATTTTTGGGAAACAGCGTGGTTTCTTGCGCTCGCCGCAGCACTGGCTGTCGCCGCGGCGGGCGGCATCGGCTGGGGCATCGCCCGCGGGCGGATGAAGCGCAGGCTTGCGCTGATCGAACTGCGCAGCGTCCGCGAGTCCGAGCGGGCGCGCATCGCGAGGGATTTGCACGACGACCTCGGCGCGAGCCTCACGGAGATCTCCATGCTGGCTGCGATCACCGCCGAGGAAAACGCGCCGCTGGAGCCGGTGCGCGAGCCGCTCCAGCAGATCGCCGGCAAGGCGCGGGCGCTGGTCGGCGCGCTCGACGAGATCGTGTGGGCCGTGAACCCGCGGCACGACACGCTGGCGTCGCTGGCGGACTACCTCGCGGCGTTTGCGTCCGAGTTTCTCGCCTCCACGGGCATGGCGCTGCGGCTCGACGTGGCGCGCGACCTGCCGCCGCTGGCGCTCGCTGCGGAGCGCAGGCACGGGCTTTTCCTCGCCGTCCGCGAGGCGCTGCACAATGCCGTGAAACACTCCGGCGCGCGCGAGGTCTGGCTGCGCCTGAGGCTCGACGCCGGCCGCCTGCTCCTCACCATCGAGGATCACGGCCGCGGCTTTGACCCGGCGGCAGACTCCGGCGGCGATGGAGTGCGCAATCTCCGCGAGCGCATGGCCGCGCTCGGCGGCGAATGCCGCATTGAGAGCATCGACGGCGCGGGCACGCAGGTGCATCTTCTCCTGGCAATGCCCACCCCATGACCACGGTTGCCATTGTCGAGGACAACGCCGTCGTCGGCGCCAGCCTGCGACGCATCGTCGAGAGCGCGACGGACTGCTCGTGCGTGGGCGTGTGGCGGAGCGGTGAGGAGGCGCTGGAAAAAGTCCCCGCGTTCTGCCCGGACGTGGTGCTCATGGACATCCACATGCCCGGCATCACCGGCATCGAGACCACCGCGCGCCTCAAGCAGATGATGCCCGACCTGCTCGTCATCATGGTCACGGTCTATCGCGACCACGACAAGATTTTCGACGCGCTCAAGGCCGGGGCGTGCGGCTATCTGCTGAAGCGGTCTTCGCCCGACGAGGTGCGCCGGGCCATCGCGGACGTGCGCACGGGCGGCGCGCCGATGAGTGCCGAGATCGCGCGGCGGGTCGTCGAGGCCTTTCACCGCCAGCCAAAGCCCGCCGAGGAGGCGGCGCGTCTTTCCAAGCGTGAAACGGAAATCCTGGAGCTGCTCACGCAGGGGCTGGCAAATAAGGAAATCGCCGACCGCCTGGGTCTCAGTGTGGAGACGGTGCGCGTGCATCTGCGGCGCATTTACGACAAGCTGCACGTCCATTCCCGGACCGAGGCGGCGATGAAATACCGCGATGCGAGCGGCGGGCGCGGGCCGGTGGGGTAGCGTAAAATTAACCCCTTTGGGTTAATTGGAGCCTCCAGAGGGGCGGTTTAGCGTGGGAGCGCTTGGAGTGTGTCCTCCGAGCGCCGCCCCATATGAAACCCAGTCTTTTCCCGTCTGCCCATACCCAGCCTCTGACCCGCCAGACCGGCCGCCGGCGCACACCGCTGATCTGCTGCGGCTCGATCGCACTGGCGCTGCTGGCGCTGAGCCCTGCCGGGCGCGCGACCAGCGATACATGGACCGGCGGCGCGGATGCGCTCTGGGCGAATACGCTGAATTGGCTGGGAGGCAATATCCCCGGGACTGGTGACATCGCGACATTCAATGCCGTAAGCGCGAACACGACGCTGACGCTCGGCAGCATCACCCTCAATACCGTCGCTTTCGACACGGCGGCCGCAGCAGCGTACACGATTGGTTCGGCGGCCGACACGCTCACGCTGAATGCGGGCGGAGCCGTGACGGTGGCCGCCACGGTCACCGCCAGCGAGGTCATCGCCGCGAACGTCAGGCTGGGGGATGTCGCCGGGGATCAGGCGTTCAGTTTTACAAACAACAGTGTCGCGGGCGGACAGACGCTGACCTTCCTCGGCCTGATCGACAGCGCGACGACGGGCACGAAGACGCTGACCATCGGTGGCGCGGGCAATACGATCTTCAGCTCCAACATCGATAACACCGCGGGCACGATCGCGCTGACGAAGACCGGGGCGGGCACGCTGACGCTGTCCGGATTCAATTCCTTTGCCGGAAAGACGACGGTCAGCGCGGGGACGTTGAGCTTCAATTCGATCGGCGACGTGGGCGCCGGCGGCAGCGCATTGGGCGCGCCTACGACTGTCGCGAATGGAACCATCGATCTCGCGGGGACGCTGCTCTACACGGGAGCGGGTTCATCCACCAACCGCGTCATCAATCTGACCAACGCGGCGGCGGGCGTGACGATCAACAACAGCGGCTTTGGCGCGCTGACGCTCACCGGAGGCATTACGGGCGGCTCGACCAATATCATTTTCCGCGGCGCGGGCGACATCACGCAGTCCGGTGTCATCTCCAATTCCAACGCCACCGGCACGGTCACCCACACGGATGCGGGGACGCTGTTCCTGACGAATGCCGCCAACTCCTTCGCGGGCCACGTGAACATCGCGACCGGCACGATCAACGCGAG
>JAYTML010000263.1:0-8101 GCA_043728655.1 Chthoniobacter sp.
TCCGCGCCGCGCTGGCGCGCTGGTTCCGTGCGCACGGGCGCGACCTGCCGTGGCGCCGGACGCGCGATCCTTACGCCATCATGGTTTCCGAGTTTATGCTCCAGCAGACGCAGGTCGTCACGGTGCTGGATTATTATGCGCGCTGGCTGGTGCGCTTCCCGGATTTCGCCACTCTCGCCGCCGCGAGCGAAGCCGACGTGCTGCACGTCTGGCAGGGCCTCGGCTACTACTCGCGTGCGCGGAATCTGCATCGCGCGGCGCAGCATGTCGTCGAGCATCACGGCGCCGCTCTGCCGGATGATCTCGCCGCCATCGCCGCGCTCCCCGGCGTGGGGCGCTACACCGCCGGGGCCATCGCCAGTTTCGCATTCGACCGCGCCACGCCGATCATCGACGCCAACATCGCCCGCGTGCTCGCCCGCCTGCTCAATCTGCGCGAGCCCATCGACACCGCGCGCGGCTCGGCGATTCTTTGGGAAACCGCCGAAGCGCTCCTGCCCGTGCGCGGCGGGCGGCTGCACAATTCCGCGCTCATGGAACTTGGCGCGCTCGTCTGCACACCGCGGGCGCCGCGATGCCCCGCGTGCCCGGTGCGCGAGCACTGCCGCGCGAAAGATCCCGCCTCGCTGCCGCAGAAAAAGCCCCGCCGCAAAACCGTCGCCCTCGCCGAAGACTGCGCGTGGATCGTGCGCGACGGGTGCCTTTTACTCGAACAGCAGACCGGCCCGCGCTGGCGCGGCCTGTGGAAACTGCCCGCGCTCGCGAGCACTCCGCGCAGCTCGAAACTCCTGCTCGCGCTCGACTATCCGTTCACCCATCACCGCGTCACGCTCGGCGTCTTCGCCTCGCGCGCTCCGCAAATCGCAGAGCCGAATCACCGTTGGGTCGCGCTCGACGCCATCGAAAGCATCGCGCTCGCGGCCCCGCACAAACGCGCAATCCTGCGCCTCGCCGCCGGACACGCGGCGTAGCTACGGCAGGAGCTGCACGGATTTCAAAAGCCGGTCGGCATCCGCCGGCGCCTGCCGGTTTCCCGGATCAAAGATCGCCTGCACCTGATAGTAGGCCTGCCCGTCGGAAATCAGCAGCCCCTCGACTCGGAGCGCCTTGCGCCAGCGCTCGGCCGTGATCGAAATGCGGCGGGCCGGCTTTCCGGATACGGTCAGCTCGGTGGCCGTGTGCTGCACATTGCGGATGCCGTCGAGGCGCGCGATGCCATCGACCGCGCCCTGCGCCGCGCCGTCGAAATTCAGCTCGATCTCCGCCTTATAGACGGTCCGCAGTACGTCGATCTCGAAACCCGGCGCCTTGAAAAAGTGCATCTCGCTGACCTCCACGAACTGCTGGGCCGCTCCGAGATCGAGCGGCGTGCTTTGAAAATCGCCCGGCGCCTCCACCCGGAGCCCGGCGACCTCCCGGGTGCGCCACTCGCCCATCGGCACGGCTGCCGCCGGGCGGTCGGCAAATTTCTGCACCGCGAAGTAACCGCTCGCCGCCCCGGCAAGTGCGGCTGCGAGCGAGAGGAGGGTTTTCGGCGTGCGATTCATGACGGCGCGGCGTTTATGCGGCGGCAGACGGGGAAAAGGGAAGCCCACAGCATCCACGGGCGCCCTTCCGTGCCGACGCGCTCGACGACAGTGGAAAAATCCCGTTGACGCCGTGCAGCCCATCGCCCACTGTCCGCTCATCAGTTCGCGCCCTCGGTTGGTCTGACCTCTCGGCAGACCGCTCCCTCGCAAGCCAGCAGTCAAGCGCGTCTGCGTATCATTACCCACACACAAATCTGATCCATGGCGGGTCACAGCAAGCGGTTTCACGACCAGCAGTCCAACGGTCTCCTCGACAAGCAATCAGGCCGGTTTTCTCGAAAACCCACGCCCGGTCCGCGGATGCTCCTGCCCTGACAGAAGCCAACGATATTTCCCAGCAAAGCACCCAAGGACGGCCGGGTGCCACCTCCTCCAGTTTTTTTAACCCATTACTTTCCCTATGACCGAACCCGCAGACCAGCCCTTGCTCGACGAGCAGCCCACCGCACCGAAGAAGCCCGCCAGGAAACCGGCCGCAAAAACTTCCAAATCGACCAAGACCGCTGCGAAGACGGTCAAAGCGCCAAAGGCGCTCAAAACGGTCAGTGCGCCCAAGGCCGCCAAGCCCGCTGCAAAGAAAGCTCCAGCAAAGAAGAAAGCCACCAAGGCCTCCCCGAAACCGGAGCCCGAAGCGCCCGCCACGCCTGAAGCGCCCGCCGCCGCAGTCGCGCAGCCCGCAGAGACGCCTGCACCGGCAGCGCCGTCCGCGCCCGCCGCCCCGCAGGCGGGTGCCGAAGAGTGGAGCCCGTCTCGCGCAAAGTCCGAGCCCGCCTCACCGGCACACACCCCCGCGCAGGACGCGCCTGCCGTGAGGCAGCGCCCGGTTTACATCCCGCTCCACGTCGCCCGCCAGATGCAGGAGGAGGCCCGCGCCACCGGCCGCCCGGATGCGCCGGTGCCGGTCTCAATGCCCGCCGAGCTGGCCCCGCGCATCGAGCATGCGCCCCGCCCCGAAATCCCTCCGCGCGACGAGGAAGTCGGCGAAGCCGAGGGCATCGTGGAGGTTTCCGGCAAAGGCTTCGGCTTTCTGCGCGATCCCAAGCGCGGCTTTACCCAGCATCCCAGCGATGTCTTCGTCACCCCCGAGCTCTGCCGCAGCCATAATCTGCGCGACGGCCAGTGGGTCAAAGGACAGACCCGGCGCGGCAACCGCGGCGCGCAGCTTTTCCGCCTCACCGAGATCAATGGCGACGCCCCCGAGCAGGCCGCCAACCTTCCCGCCTTCGAAGAGCTGACCGTCATCAGCCCCCTCGAAAAGATCAACCTCGAGACCGTCCCCGAGCGCTACACCACGCGCATTATCGACCTCATGTGCCCCATCGGAAAAGGCACCCGCGGACTCATCGTCGCGCCGCCCCGCACCGGCAAGACGACCCTCCTCCAGCACATCGCGCAGGCCGTCGTCAAAAACCATCCCGAGATCAAGCTCATCATCCTCCTCGTCGATGAGCGCCCGGAGGAAGTCACCGACATCACCCGCAGCGTCCCGAGCGCCGAAATCATGGCCAGCTCGAATGACAGCGACATCAAGAGCCACACCCGCATCTCCCAGCTCGCCATGGAGCGCGCCAAGCGCCTCGTCGAAGCCGGCAAGGACGTCTTCATCCTCCTGGACTCGATCACCCGCGTCGGCCGCGCGTTTAACAACGCAATGACCGGCGGCCGCACCATGTCCGGCGGACTGGATTCCCGCGCTTTGGAAATCCCGCGCAAAATCTTCGCCGCCGCCCGCAATACCGAGGAGGCCGGCTCGCTCACCATCATCGCCACCGCCCTCATCGAGACAAACAGCCGCATGGACGAGGTCATCTTCCAGGAGTTCAAAGGCACCGGCAACATGGAGCTCGTCCTCGACCGCAAGATCAGCGACATGCGCATCTACCCGGCCATCGATATCTTCCAATCCGGCACGCGCCGCGACGAACTGCTCATCCCGGCCGACGCGCTGCACAAGATCAATGTCATCCGCCGCGGCCTCGCCGGCCACAAGCCCATCGAAGCCATCGAGCGTCTCCTTTTCTTCACAAAGAAATTCCCCACTAACGCCCAGATGCTCCGCGAGATTCCGGGCTGATTCCTCTCGCGAGCTGCGGGCGATGAGCGAAACATCCGCATGCCAAAAGTCCGCGAAGTCGCAGCCGACGTCGAAGTGCTGCCGCCCAACTCGCCTGCGGGCGCGACGCTGAGCGAGGATCCGTTCATCGCCCTCGTCGCCCGGCTGATGGACGAGGTGTTCACCATTCCCGGCACGAAAATCCGCTTCGGCCTCGACCCGCTGATCGGCCTGCTCCCCGGAATCGGCCCGACTGCGTCCGCAGCCATCTCGCTCGCGCTAATCGCGCTCAGTTCCCGCCGCCGTGTCCCGAAGATCATCCTCGCGCGCATGGGCCTGAACGTCCTCATCAATGCCGCCTTCGAAACCGTGCCGCTGGCCGGCGACGCGCTTTCGATTTTTTTCCGTTCAAACGCCCGGAACTACGAGCTCCTCCGCCGCCACGCGGGCACGGCGCGCCCAGCCTCGCGGGGCGACTGGCTGTTTGTCATCGCGCTGCTGGGCGGCGTGGCCCTGGTCGTCGTCTCATTTTTTGCCGGCCTCCTCTACCTCGCCAGCCAGCTCCTCACGGGGTGGAAGTGAAGCTTCCGGAGATAGTGGAAAAGCCCGTGACATTGGTGCGGCCGGCAAAGGCGCCGCCGGTCGCGCTCGAGTACTCCAGCCGGTCGAAGGAAATCTGCACGCCGTTTTCCCACTGGATGAAGAGGTAGCCGGAGTAGGGCTGGGGAAAGGAATTGTAACTGACGACTCCCGTGGATCCGCCGCCGTCGAAAAACCATGTGCCGCCATTGCCGCTGGCGTTCACCACGAGCGTACCCCCGAGCGGATTGCTGAAGTGGAGGCTCTTTCCGGCGAGATTCGCGGGGACAAAAAGATTGGCGCAGGTGGAATAGTCGGCGCGGCCCAGTCGAAAGAAGCGCCGGGTGCCAGTGGCGAAGCTGGATACATCGAGATCGACCGCCGTCTGCGCCACGCCCGAATAGTAGCCCGAGGTGAATTTGTTCCAAGTGGCGAAGTCGCCACTATGAAAGCCGAAGTAGTCGGAATAAGTGCGGCGGTCGAAGCCGAGAGTGTAGGACGCACCCGCCTTCTTGAGCAGCGGCGCGGCGCCGGCGAGCGTCGGCAGGAGCGGTTGGGCGAGATTGAAGGCAGCATAGGACGGACCGTAGATCGTCACGCCGGTGATCGTGATGGCCGTCAGAGGCCGATCAGCCGGCGAACCCGACGCGCCCGTGGTGGGCGTCGCATTCATGGAGTCGCAGACCGCGGTGCCGGCGACGACGCGGCCAAACACGGTGTACCCACCGTCGAGCCCGGGCTGGGCAGCGGCGGTGATATAAAACTGGCTGCCATTGGTGTCCTTGCCGCTGTTTGCCATCGCCACGACATAGGCCGCGTTGTGCGTGAGGGCCGCGTCGATCTCGTTGCGAAACGTGTAGCCTGGCCCATCCGTCCCATCCCCCGCACGGGAGCCCGTCTGGCTCATGAATCCGGCGATGACGCGGTGGAAGCTGACGCCATTGTAGAATCCGTCGCTCCGGATCGCGCCGGTGAGTCCGTCGAGCCAGCCGCGCCTGCCCGTGGCGAGACCGATGAAATTCGCGACCGCCCCCGGCGCCTTCTGATGCTCGAGGATGATGGTAAACGTGCCAGTCGCAGCACCAGCCACGGTCACATCCGCATAGATTTGCGCGCGACTTTCCAGCGGACGGGCTAGCGCGAAGAGGACAGCAAAGAGGGCAAAGAAGATCAGGCGGGGAGAAGACACGGAAAAG
This sequence comes from Chthoniobacter sp., assembly GCA_043728655.1. Lineage (GTDB taxonomy): Bacteria > Verrucomicrobiota > Verrucomicrobiia > Chthoniobacterales > Chthoniobacteraceae > Chthoniobacter. Next base: position 5,418 of record JAYTML010000263.1, read on the forward strand.
GCGCGGCACCATAGCGCAGCAGCTCCGCTCTTCAAGGGGTCCGGACGAATGGCCGCCGCGTGAGACCCCGCGCCAGACCGTCAATTCGCCCCCCCGCTTGACGCCCCCGGCAGAGCTCGCTTAGCGTGCGCGCCTTATGTCCAAAAACGCCGTCGTTCTTTCGCTCACGCTCCTGACGTGCGTCGCGCCGCTGCGCCAGAGCGAGGCTGCGGTAGTCTATCGCTCGTCCGAGGGCTGGTCGGTGGAGGGGAACGAAACGCAGCTCGCCGCGAGCGCGACCGAACAGATGCGCCTCGCCGAAACCCTCGAATCCCAAGGCGATGACGTAGGCGCCTACAAGGCCTACCGGGCGCTCGTCAAACGCTACGGCCTTTCCCTCCTCGCCCCGAAAGCACAGCGCAAGGTCGGCCTGCTGCTCCAGAAGCACGGCGACAACGACAAGGCGTTCGAGGCCTACAACACCTACCTTTCCAAATACCCGCAGGGCGAAGATTTCGATGGGGTCGTCGAGCAGATGTTCAAAATTGCGAAGGGCTTCCTCGATGGGGAAAAGAAGAGGGTTTTAGGCGTGCCGGTCAGCGCCTCGATGAGCCGCGCTCAGGCGATGTTCGAAAGCATCGTGAAAAGCGCGCCTTTCAGCAGATACGCGCCGCTCGCGCAGTTCAACGTGGGCCAGGCGCTGGAGAAGCAGAGCAAGTATCCCGAGGCCATCACCGCGTATCAGGTCGTGGTGAACAAGTATTCCGGGGACGCCATCGCCGACGATGCGCTCTACCAGGTCGGCTACGTCCGGCTCCGTGAAACCCGCGAAGGCTCCTACGATCAGGCGTCGGTCGCCAAGGCGCGCGAGGCATTCGAGGATTTCATCAACCGCTACCCGGAAAGCGAGAAGGTGCCGCAGGCGCGCGAAAACATGAAGTCGCTGGATACCGGATCGGCCAAGGGCACGCTCGACGTCGCCCGCTTCTACGACAAGACGAAGCAGTACCGCGCCGCCGTCATCTACTACAACGACGTCATCAAGACGCAGCCCGGCTCCCCCGAAAGCGAGATCGCAAAGGCCCGCATCGAGGAGCTCAAGCAGCAGTTCGGCGAAGACGCCCTGCGCGCCGGTCCCGAGCGCACCGAGACCGGTGCCCGCGCCGCACAGCGCCGCAAACTCCAGTCCAAAGTCGATACCGCCTCGCGCCCGGACTACGTCGGCCCTCCCGTCGTCGTGCCGGAGGAAAAAATCGTCACCGGCCCGGCCAGGCCGAAGCTGCGCACCTCGCCCGGGAATATCGGACCCGCCGTCGAGCCGCCGCTGCCCGAGACGCTGCCCTCCACGCCGGACCCGACCCTGCCTCAGCCGCCGCAATGAGATTCGCGTTCCTCCTTCCGCTCGCAGCCCTCGTCCTCACCGGCTGCGCCGGCTATCAGCTCGGGCCGATCAAGCCCACGCGCATGGCCAAGGTCAACACGCTGGCCGTGCTCAATTTCAAGAACGACACGCTCCTCCCCCGCGTCGAGGTCCTCCTGGCCAATGCCGTCATCAAGCAGATCCAGCAGGACGGCACCTACAAGATCGCCCGCGAGAACGAAGCCGACGCCGTCTTCCAGGGCCACCTCGAACAGACCGTCCGCAGCCCCGCGCGCTCCGTCCGCGGCAATATCCTGCTCACCCGCGAATACGTCCTCACACTCCGCTGCCGCTACGATGTCACCGACCGCGTCACCGGCCAGGTCCTCGCCAGCCGGAGCGCCGTCGGCCAGACGACCTTCTTTGCCAGCAGCACCGACACCATCTCCGCCGACCTCATCCAGGACGAGCGCCAAGCCCTGCCCCTCGCCGCCGAGGAGCTCGCGAAAGACATCGTCACGCACCTGTCCGAGGGCTGGTAGGCGCTGCAGCGCTTGAGAGTCGGGCGTCTCGCCGCCGCATGAGCGAAGCGCGCTGACTTTTCCAAAACGCCAGTCCTTCAGCCACCGCTGCCAGCCGCGTTTTATTCTCATCACGGCGGGACTCTCAACCCTCACACTCAACTTGCTCACCCTCGTCCCCACTCCCATCGGCAATCTCGGCGACATCACGCTCCGGGCGCTGGAGGTTTTGAAAGGTGCGGACCTCATCGCATGCGAGGACACCCGGCACTCGGGAAACCTGCTTCGGCATTTTGAAATCTCCAAGCCGCTCATCAGCTACCACGAGCACAACGAAGCCCGCCGCACCGCCGAACTCATCGAGCAGCTCGCGGCCGGCAAAAACATCGCCGTCGTCTCCGACGCGGGCCTGCCCGGCATCAGCGATCCCGGCCACCGCCTCCTGCGCGCCTGTATCGCGCGCGGCCTGCCCTACACCATCCTGCCCGGCCCCAGCGCCGTCCTCACCGCGCTCATCGGCAGCGGCTTTCCCGCGGAAGCCTTTTTCTACGGCGGATTCCTCCCCGTGAAGAGCGGCGGCCGCGAGCGCGACCTGCTCGCCGCCGCCGCGCGCGAAGTCACCAGCGTCTTCTTCGAGTCCCCTCACCGCCTGCTCAAGACGCTCGCCGTCTGCGCCCAGCACTTCCCCGCCCGCCCGCTCTGCGTCGCGCGCGAGCTGACGAAACAATTCGAGGAATACCGCATCGCCACCGGCCCCGAGCTCCTCGCCCACTACTCCGCAAAGCCGGTGAAAGGCGAGATCGTCTTCCTCATCAGCCCCGCCG
>JAYTML010000264.1:0-2081 GCA_043728655.1 Chthoniobacter sp.
CGGTGTAGCGGCGGCTCTGTCCTCCGGACGTGCCGCCTGCGTGCGCCCGCCAGGCGGCACCTGCTGGCGCAGAGAGCCGCCTCTACACGGGGCGGCGCCACTGACGGCACTTTTTAAATCTCCACGACCTGGCTGACCTCGTACACGCGGTTGGGCGGGAGGTGGAAGAAGTCGGCGGCGTTCTCGGAGTGCTTGCTGAGGAAGGCGAAGAGGTGGTCGCGCGAAACGGATATGCCGGGCTTGTCCGTGACCACGATCCGCTCCTTGCCCACAAAAAATGTGGTCCGGTCGGGATCGATGATGAGGCCCTCCGTGCCCGCGGCGCGGATGACCTCGTCGATGTGCGGATTCTCCATGAAGCCAAAGCTGGCGATCACGCGGAAGAAGCCTTCCGTCCGGTCGCTCACCTCGACGCGCTCCTCCGGCGGGACGTGGGGGCGGGTGGGATCGGTGACGATCGTCAGCAGGATGTTCTGCCGGTGCAGAATCTGGTTGTGCTTGATGTTCTTCACCAAGGCGTTCGGCGTCCCGTTCGGATTGCCCGCGAGGAAGACGGCGGTGCCCTGGCTGCGGTGCAGTTTGTTGTGCTCGTCGAGCGTCCCGGCGATGCTGATCGAGGCGATGAAATCGTCGAGCGGCATGCCCGGCGGCAGGCTCATGCGGAGCCGGGAGCGCCCGCCTTTCCAGGTCACCATCACGAAGAAAATAGCCGCGCCTGCGACGAGCGGGAACCAGCCGCCATGCAGGATCTTGAGGGAGTTCGCGGTGAAGAAGACGGCCTCGATCGACCCGAAAAGCAGGCACGTCAGACCGGCTTTCAACTTGCTCCAACCCCAGAGCTGCTGGGCGGCGAAAAAGAAGATGGCCGTGGTGGCGAGCATCGTGAGCGTCACGGCGATGCCGTAGGCGCTGGCGAGCGCGGTGCTGCTCTTGAAGCCGAGGACCAGCCCCGCGCAGCCGATGGCGAGGATCACGTTGATCTTCGGGATATAGATCTGCCCGTGCTCGTCCTTCGACGTATGGCGGATCTCCATGCGGGGGATGTAGCCCATCTGAATCCCCTGCATGGTGAGCGAAAACGCGCCGGAGATGAGCGCCTGCGAGGCGATGACCGTCGCCGCGGTGGCGAGCATGACGAGCGGGTAGAGCGCCCAGCTCGGCGCCATGGAGAAGAATGGATTTTCCCGCGCGGCGGGAGTGGCGAGGACGAGCGCGCCCTGCCCGAGATAGTTCAAAATGAGCGCCGGGCACACGAGGAAGGTCCACGCGCGGGCGATGGGCTTGCGCCCGAAATGCCCCATGTCGGCGTAGAGCGCCTCGCCGCCCGTCACTACGAGGAAGACGCTGCCCATGATGACGAGCCCGGCTTTCCCGTGATGCACGAGGAAGCCGAATCCCTCGATCGGATTGAGCGCCTTGAGCACGGAGAGATTGTCCGCGATGTGGATGATCCCGAGCACAGCGAGGATTGAAAACCAGACGAGCATCACCCCGCCGAACCACCGGCCAATCGCGCCCGTGCCCTTCGACTGCACGGCGAAGAGGCCCGCGAGGATGCCGAGGGTCAGCGGGATGATGAAGGGTTTGATCCTGTCGGTCGCGAGGAGCAGCCCCTCGACCGCCGACAGCACCGAGATGGCCGGGGTGATCGCCCCGTCGCCGTACAGCAGGGCCGCGCCGGCGATGCCGACAGCGATCATCCCCCCCGTGGCCACACCGCGCGTCCTGGCGTCTTTGGGAAAGGCCAGCGAAAGCAGCGCCAGGATGCCGCCCTCGCCCTGGTTGTCGGCACGCATGACGAACGCCAGGTACTTGATGCTCACGACGATCATCAGCGCCCAGAAGATCAGCGAGACGATCCCGAAGACGTCATCGAGGTTGCCCCCGCTCGTGGCGAACGACTCCTTGAAGGCGTACAGCGGGCTGGTGCCGATGTCACCGAACACGACACCGGTCGCTCCGAGACTCAGGGCGAGGACACGACTCCGAGCAGGGATGGTCGACACGGGCCCGAGGTTAACCTGCGACCGGACACACCGCCGACCGGCGTCGCCCGTGGCGTCTCCCGCCCATGCCGAGCA
>JAYTML010000265.1:0-13418 GCA_043728655.1 Chthoniobacter sp.
GTCGCCATCAGCAGCCTCGCCGCCGGTGAAACGCTCGCGCTCGCCGAAGGCGAAACCATTGGCACCGAGCCGCAGATGCTGTCCACGCCAGCCGCCGCGCCCCTTCCGGCAAACGTCGCCCGCAATTTTTTCCAGCCGCTGACAAACGGCTTTTACCCGCTCACCACCGCCGGAGGCCCGCGCTGGCTCGCCGTAAACACCTTCAGCGAAGCGGAGTCCGACCTGCGCACCGCACCACCGGAAGCGGAGGCGCCGGTGAGCCTCCCCGCCGTCTCGCTCGCCGCCCTCACCGCGTGGCCCATCTGGCGTTACCTCGCCCTCGCAGCCCTCGCGCTTTTCACCGCCGAGTGGTGGCTCTTCCACCGGAGGCGCACGGAATGAGCGCCATGCTTGAGTTCACACATCCCTGGTTCCTCGCGCTCGCGGGGGTCGTCCTCTTCCTCGCTTGGACGCAGCGCCGCTCCCTCGCGGATATGACGCCCGCGCAGCGCCGCGTCTGCTTCCTCCTGCGCACCGTCATCCTGCTGCTCCTCGTGCTCGCGCTGGCCGGGCTGCGCTGGCTGCACCCATCGCGCGAACTCGCGGTGCTTTTCGCCGTCGATGAATCCGCCAGCATCTCAGCCCCGGCGCGAAAGGAGGCGCGTGATTTCGTCGCCGCCAGCCTCGCCGCGCAGCATGCGGGCGATGTCACCGGCGTCGTGGGATTCGCCGGGACGGCCGGGCTGTGGCAGCCGCCGCTCGCCGCCTCCAAGCTCGCCAGGGACTGGCCCGCGCCGGCGAATCCGAAGTCCACCGACATCGGTCAGGCGCTCGATTTCGCGAGCGCGATTTTTCCCTCTGGGAAAACCAAACGCCTCGTGCTGCTGACCGATGGAAACGACACTGCCGGGCACGCCGCGCAGGTCGCCACGCGGCTCGCGAAGCAAGGCGTGGAGTTGTTCACGGTGCCGCTGCACAACACCGCCGCGCCCGAGGTGCTCGTCGAGAGGGTCGATGTCCCGCGCCGTCTGAAGCAGGGCGAGCCGTTCGATCTCACGGCGCACATCCACAGCAACGTCGCGACCACGGCGAAGGTGAAGCTTTACCAAAACCAGTTCCTTCTGGAGCAGCGCGACATCGAACTGAAGGCCGGCGACAACGAGTTCCGCGCGCCGAATCTCCAGGCCGACGGCAATTTCATTTCCTACGAGGTCGAAGTCGTTCCGGCACTCGACACCGTACCGGAAAACAACCGCGCTTCCGCCACCGCCAGTCTCCGCGGGCAGCCGCGCGTACTGCTCGTGGATGGCGATGAAACCAAGGCCCGCCCGCTCGCGGACGCGCTGCGCCGGGAGAAGATCGTCGTCGAGTCGCGCGGCGTCAGCGGCCTGCCAAAGACGCTCGAAGACCTCCAGCAGTTCGACCTTTTCCTCCTCAGCGATGTCTCCGCGCTGAATCTCGCCCGCGAGCAGATGGACCTCTACCGCCGCTGGGTGCAGGACTTCGGCGGCGGCTTCGCGATGCTCGGCGGCGAGAACAGCTTCGGCGTGGGCGGCTACTACCGGACGCCTGTGGAGCAGATGCTGCCCGTCCGCATGGAGCACGAGGACCGCCAGGACGTGCCGAGTGTGGCGGTGCTCGTCATCCTCGACCGCTCGGGCTCGATGACCGCGCAGGTCGCGGGACAGACAAAAATCTCGCTCGCGGATCAGGGCGCGGTCTTTGCCATGAATGCGCTCCAGCCAAAGGATTACTTCGGCGTGACAGCGGTGGATGTGCGCCCGCATGTCGTCATGCCGCTACGGCAGTTGGGCGGGAAAGGCGCGGCGGAGCAGGAAATCCTGAGCATCACGGCAGGCGGTGGCGGCATCTATATCTACACGTCCCTGGCCGAGGCATTCTCCCAGCTCCGCGAAATCCCGGCGCGCGTGAAGCATCTCATCCTTTTCTCCGACGCCGCGGACGCCGAGGAAAAGACCGCCGGCGAGATGGGCGACGGCGCGCGCGGCTCAGGCCATTCCTTTGACCTCGCGGCGGCGATGCTCGCGGCGAAAATCACCACCACCGTCGTCGCGCTCGGCACCGAGCAGGACAAGGACACCGCCTTTCTCCGCCAGCTCGCCGAGCGCGGAAACGGCCGCTTTTACCTCACCGACGACGCCACCACGCTGCCGCAGATTTTCAGCACCGAGACGATGAAGGTCGCGCAATCGAGCCTCATCGAGGAGCCCTTCCTCGCCACGCCCGCCGGCAGGAGCCCCATCCTGGGCGGCCTCGACTGGGCGCAGGCGCCGCTGCTGCTCGGCTACAATGCGACCAAGCCAAAACCAACCGCCGAGATCCTCCTCGCGACCGAACGCGGCGAACCGCTGCTCGCGACCTGGCGCTACGGACTCGGACAGACGGCCGCCTTTACGAGCGACGCAAAAGCGCGCTGGGCCGCGGAATGGCTCGGCTGGCCCGGCTACGGGAAATTCTGGACGCAGTTCGTTCGCGCGCTCATGCGGAAAAGCGACCAGGCAAGCTTTCAGGTCACCACTCGCGAAATCGCCGACCGGCTCGAAGTGACGATCGACGCGATCAAACCCGACGGCGCATTCCGCAACCAGGTGCCGGTGAGCGTGAACATGCTCGGCCCCGACGGCGTGACACAGACCGTCGCCGCCACCCAGGACGGTCCCGGCAGCTATCGCGCGGCCTTTGATCTACCGCAGGAGGGCACGTCCATTTTCTCCGTCAGTTCGCCCGATCTGCCCGACAGCAGCTACGTCTTCGGCCAGACGCGGAGCTATCCCCGCGAGTTTCTCAGCACCGGGACAAACGAGACGGCACTGCGCTCGCTCGCCGCACTTGGCGGCGGAAAATTCGCGCCCGCACCGGCCGATATTTTCGCCCGTCCCGCGAAGCCCTCGATGCAGCGGCGCGAACTTGCGGACGATTTCCTCATCGCCGCGCTCCTCCTCCTCCCGCTCGACATCTGGCTGCGCCGGCGGACCTGGCGAAGCTAGCTGCAGGTGACTCCCTCCGGACACGGGACGTCACGCGTCGCGACACTTTCCCGCGACCCCTGAGTGTGGATGCCCAGTGGCACATGCGATGCTCGAAAGCAGGCGATGAAACCGCCGGCCCTCTCGAAACTGATGCCGCCACCACCGCTCGCGCACCCAGCAGGTCTGCGAATATCGAACGGCCATGTCCCGTCCAAGGTCTTGTAGATCGGATCAACGCGTATGCTTTACCTGAGCCAAACTCCCGAGCCCCACAGCACCGAAACCCAGCGCTCTCTCCGCGCTGCCGACGGGTATCTTTACCTCGGACTGGCCGACGAGGCGCTGGCTGAGCTGGACGCGATTCCCGAGGCCGAGCGGAGCACTTCCGCGGCGCTCCTCGCGCGCACCCGGGTGCTGCTGCACATGAAAAAATGGGCCTCAGCCGAAACACTCTCCAGCCACGGTGCGCGGCTGCATCCGGAGGAAGGCGAATTCACGGTCCAATGGGCTTTCGCCCTGCACCAGATGAAACGGGACAGCGCCGCTGAGAGGGCGCTGCTCGCCGCACCGGAGTGGATTCGCCGCACGGGCATCCTCCACTACAATCTCGCGTGCTATCAGGCGCGGCTCGGCGATCTCTCGCAGGCTCGCGAGTGCATCGACGTAGCGATCCAGATAAATGCCGGGATCAAGAAAAACGCCAAGGTCGATCCCGACCTCCAGGCGCTCTGGAACTGACAGCCCCCGGCCGGCGGCTACGGAAGCGAACGCACCGCGACGTCCTTGAAGGCAGCCTTCGTCAGGCACGTGCCGATGGAAAAATCCTTCCCGGTCTTGATCGGATCCGGGTCCTTCCATGAGCCGAGGGGCTTGCCATTGCGCGTCACCTCGATCACGCCCGTCCCGGCATCGTAAGTAATGAGCAGGTCGATCCACTGCCCGTTCATCGGATCAGCCGGGAAGGTCGCCACCTTCCGCGGCCCGTCATTCAAGACCTTGTTGATGGTAACCTCCGCAGCGCCTTTCTCATTGAGGGCATCGGCGACCAGATAGGCGTTTCCGCGCAGCGGTTTGTCCCCCGCGTCGGACATGAAGTAGATCGTGGTGCATGCCGACTTGCCCCCGAAGAAGCGCTGCTTCAGCCGGTACTCCATCCTGCCGCTCTGCGAGACAGTCGTGTAGGCGTTCGACACCGTGTCCTTCGGGTCCATCTGCGTGATCTCGGTGTCGCTGACCGGCGTCCACTTTCCACGCTTCATCGTCCAGCCGGTGCGGAAATTTCCCACCAGCGCCGCCGCCGCCATCCCCGTCTGCGCAGGCGTCAGGCGCTTGAGAATGTCTGTCGCCGTCGGCGGCACGACAGCGAGCGCCGTCCCGATGCCGACCGTCAGCCTCGTGGCCTCGACCTTCCTCACCTTCAGCGCCATCCCCACGGCTCCCTGCATCTCGCCCTTCGCCTTGCCATTTTCAAAAAGCTGCAGCGGCACCGCGTGCGTGAGCTGCACCTCTGGCGGCCAGAGCTTCGGATCCGCGGCGATCTGGTCGATCGTGACCTCCGCATGCAGCGCAGCGGTGGAGAAGAGCAGGGCGAGACCGTGGAAAATGAAACGGCGGAAGTTCATGCGGGGGTGGCGGACGGTAAGCGCGCAAACGCCACCGGCAAGCCGTTTCGCGGGGCTCAAAACCCGTTCGAAAACCGTCTTGCAGCCCCAAAAATATCTGCGATACCTTCCCGCCCTCGCACCAAGCAAGGCCAGTGTAGCTCAGGGGTAGAGCAGCTGTTTCGTAAACAGCAGGTCATGGGTTCGAATCCCATCACTGGCTCCCCGCTTTTACAGAGGAAAGAGCGGGGAGCGGCGAGGAGCTATGAATTTACTGGTAGCCCCGCTTGGTAGCCCCTACGGCATCCGCTGCGCGCCATAAATACCAGGCCGCCGTGGTGGCATGGGGACGCCAGCATTCGCCGCGCGCGAGCACGTCCGTCGGGCTCGGCATCGCGGGCAGATCGAATGCGATGCGCAGGCCGTTTCGCACTCCGTAGTCGTCCGCCGGCAGTACGTCAGGACGCCCGAGCTTGAAGATCAGCAGCATCTCCACCGTCCAGCGGCCGACACCGCGCACAGCCGTGAGTCGCCGGATGATTTCCTCGTCGCTCATCTTCGCGATGACGCGGGACGTTGGCACCACTCCCGAGAGCGTCTTCTCCGCGATGTCCCGGAGCGCCGCGGTCTTGGCCCGCGAGAACCCGCAACCGCGCAGGGCTTCGTCGGTCACGTCCGCAAGTTGCGCGGCCTGCGGAAAGCGGGCGGGCACAAACAGCGCGCGGAATCGCCCGAGAATCGTCTCGGCGGCTCTCCCGTGGAGTTGCTGATGCGCGACGGCGGTGACCAGCGACTCAAATGGGGAGCGCCGCCGCTCCGGAACCAGCCCGCAAGGCCCGTGCTCCCGGATGAGCCGTCGCATCACTTTGCAACGCTTACGCAGGTGGTCGTGAGCTTCGGGAGTCATGGTTTTGAAGCTACACGCTGAAAGAAGATGCGCTGCGCTGGGGAAGGGGCGCATGAGGTTTGGATCTTTCAGACCCGCTCGCGCGTTTCCCCTGCTCCGCGATTCTGGGCGCCTCCGGCTTACGGCTGCCGGACCACTACGAGGCGGGCGAAACGCCTACCTCCGGGCGGCAATGCTTCCTGCGCCGACACCAGACGCATGGGTGCCTCGGGGGCGATCTCACTGTCCGAAACGAAGGCCGCGCCGGTCGGAACGGCGCCGGCGATACTTTCGACGACGGTGGTCCAGGTGATCAGGTCCGGGCTGGTTTGCAGCCGATAGGTGAGGTCGCTCGCTCGCGGGTCGCGCCGGAAGGTGATGTCGAATAGCGCGCCATCCGGGCTCGTCACCGAGCTCACAGCCGGGGGATTGGCGGCGAAGGGCGAGTAGCCCAGGGCGTATTCGACCAGCGTGCCCAAGGCGTCGCCGTCGAGGTCCTCGCGGTCATCCACGAACTGGCCGATGGGGAAATACTGCTGGAGCCATGCTTCGCGCCGCGTGGCGGGTGGCGTGAAGGTGTAGGTAATCGCCAGCTTGGGCCGCAGCGCGGGGGTGGGGTTTTCGCCGCTTGTGAAGCGCTTGGCATTGTCCGTGGTGGCGGTTTCCACGCCGATGAGACCCCAGCCGAAGTTCATCAGCGGATTGTCGTGCCAGCCCTGCACGTCCGCCGCGAGAGCCGCGCCCGACCAGTTGTAGATCCCCACAGCGTTCACGCTTGTGATCGCCGAGGCGGAGGGGGCGAATTCCCCGCCCGGCGTGATCCACGGAACGGGGTCAGCGGGGTCAAAGAACCGATAACTCCATGTCGCGTCGCCCGGCTCCGCCGGCACACCCTGGCCGCCGGGCAGGCCGGCATCCGACGCGCCTTCGCCCCAATCTTTCAGCACCCGGAAGAGCGAGAGATTAAACGCCGCCGAAGCGGCCCGATCCATGTTCAGCGTGAGCTGCGCGGAAGTCACGAGCGCCCCGTTGGGCACCTGCGTGGAGTCGAAGGCCAGCAGGGCCCGGCGAAACGCACCGGTGGCGATTCGTCCCGCGTAAAGGTAGCCTTGCCCGTTCGAGTTTTCGTTCTCGGAGAAAATGGTGTTGTCCTTTGACGGCTCGATCGTCGTCACGACCGTGGTCGCTGCCGCCGCCGGCACGATTCGATAAAGGCTCCCCGTCGGCTGGCCGGTGACCGCCCCTAGCTGCGACGGCGCCTGCGTGACTTTGGTGGCGACATAGATTTCTCCCTGATCATCCTGCCCAAACGCCGGAAAGTGGAGCGGCAGGGGATTGAGGCCCGCGACCGTGAGCACCGAGAGAGCCCACGTACTCGGCGACGTCTCCTCCAGCCCCAGCAGCGTGCCGCTTGCGACGGAGGTGCTCGGCCCCCAGTCGGCGAAAACGTACTTCCCGACGAGGGCGGGGAACTGGCTGCCACGATAGACGTAGCCGCCGGTGATCGATGCGCCGATCTGCGGCAGCGCCGGCGAGCCGATGACGGTGCCGAGGTGCGCGTACTGGGCGATGGGCGGGATGAATGCGGTGGCTCCTCCATTCGGGGCGGTGGCGTCGAAAGCGAAGTTGCCCTCCCGATTGCGCCAGCCGTAATTCCCGCCAGGGACGATGAGATCGACCTCCTCGACCTTGTTCTGCCCCACGTCACCGCAGAATAGCCGCCCCGTCGGCGCGTCGAATGAGAAGCGCCACGCATTGCGCAGGCCGAACGCGTAGATTTCCTCCCTCACTCCGCCTCCCTCACCGGCGAACGGATTCGTCGCCGGGATGCCATACTGTCCGCCGGGGCCATTGGTGCCGAGAGGATCGACGCGCAGCATTTTTCCAAGCAGCCGCGTCCTGTCCTGCGCATTGCCGAGACCGCCCGCGGGCTTGGCGGTGCTGCCGCCGGTGTGGCCGGGATCGTTGTCATTCGAGCCGCCGCCGTCGCCGGTGGTGAGATAGAGATAACCGTCGGGCCCGAACTCCAACTGCCCGCCGTTGTGGTTGAACTGCGGCTTGTCGAACGTCAGCAAAATCCGCTCGCTCGACGGATCCGCCACGTCGGGATCGGCGGCGGAAACCTGATACTCGGCGAGCGTGGAGCGGCAGTTCACCGGATTTGCGGTCGTGCCCGGCGCATTCGGCGAGGCGGCGCTGTAGAAGATGTAGAACTTCCGGAATCCGGGCGACAGGGGGTTCGCATGGCCGGGGTGAAAGGCGTGCCCGAGCAACCCGCGCTCGTCAAAGCCCGCCCGTTCGCTGACGAGTTTCGCAGACACGTCGAGGAAGGGCGCCGGCAGCAGCATGCCGCCGCGCACGATGCGGATCTGGCCGCGCTGCTCGCAGACAAAGAGGCGGCCGGAGCCGTCTCCGGCGCGCGTGATGTTTGTCGGCGAGGTGAATTGATTCACGACCACCGGTTTGAGGGCGATGGGCGGCAGTGCCGCGAACGCGGCGAGCGGAAGCAGGGCGATGCCCGCGAAAAGGCAGAGCGTGGCAGTGGGGAGACGCGTGGGCATGAGGCTGGATGTTACAAGGGAGGGAGCGGGGTGAGAGTCCTACCCGCAACATGGGAGTCAACCGATTATCCGCGACAGGATGCCTCGAGGAATCCCTTTCGCAGTCTCCCACTCCCCGCCAATCGCGCTGCGCAGTTCCAGTCGCGGGCGGCGGCCCGGATCACACGAGCAGCCGCGCGGCCTCCACGGCGGTCGCGCCGTCATGGACGATGGCCATGAGGGCACGGGTCATGCCGGCGGGGTTCGCGTGCTGGATGATATTGCGGCCATAGACGATGCCCGCCGCGCCTTGCTGGATGAGCTGCTCCGTGCGGGCGAGGATCTCGGCGTCGGGCGCCTTCCCGCCGCCGCGGACGAGCACCGGGATGCGGCCCGCGATTTCCACGACGCGATGATAGACGCCCACGTCGTCGGTCGGGTCCGCTTTGATGATGTCCGCGCCGAGCTCGCACGCCTGGCGGACGAGCGGGAGGATTTTTTCCAGATCGCCATCGACCATGTAGCCGCCGGCCTGCGCGTTTGGACGGAAGACGAGCGGCTCGATCATCAGCGGCATGGCGAAGCGCTCGCAGTCCGGCTTGATGCGCAGGATGTTTTCGATGCACTGGTCGGTCACCTCGGGCTGGCCGGGGATGCGGAAAAGATTCACGACCACGCACGTCGCATCGAGCCGCACAGCCTGCTCGACGGCGTTGCCGATCATGCGGCTGAAAAGCGCGCGCGGCAGCTCGCTGCCATAGACATTCGCCACGTCGGTGCGGAGCACGAGCGCGGGCTTCCCCTTGCCGGGGAGCGACTGGAGCAGCTCGGCCTGGCCGATGGTGAGCTGGATGGCGTCGGGTGCGGCCTCCACAAGCGTGCGCACGCACTGGTCGAGATTCTCGATGCCGGAGAGGAAGCCGCGCTCATTGAAAAAGCCGTGATCGACGGCCACATCGAAGCAGCGGCGGGACTTGGCGTTGAAGAGGCGGTTGAGGCGGTAGGCTTTCATCGTGGGGCGCGAGAGTGGGAGACGACCGCGCGCCGATCAAGGCGGAAGGATGCGTGGCGCGGGAGCCGGTGGTAATTCCGCCCGCCGCTGTGCTGCCTCTTGATCTCGCCGTCCGGAAAGCGCACGGTCCCGGACCCGCGGCCTTTTTCCGCTGCTCCTGCCTCCCCCTTTTATGAAAACCTCCCCTACCCGCTCGCTCATCACGCTCCTCTGCCTCGCCGCCGCGGCGCGGGCCGAAGTCAAAGTCGAGCACGAGCGAAACGCTCCGGAGCAGGCTGCGGCGGCGTTCAAATTCCCCCACGTTCCCGCCCCGCTCCGCGGCGATGCCGCGGCAAAGGCGACATTCACACTCGTGGACGGCGAGCGCGACGGAAACGGCGGCTCGCTCAGCAAGCTCAACGACGGCGCACTCCCCGCCGAGGCCGATCAGCCCGGCTCGAATTTCTTCTTCCGCGGCCCCGGCGGCGGGCGCGTGCTCGTGGACCTCGGCAGCGTCATCGAGGTGAAAGCGGTGAACAGCTACTCATGGCATCCCGATTCCCGCGCGCCGCAGGTCTATCGACTCTACGCGAGCGATGGGAAGGCGCCCGGCTTTTCGCCCCGGACCAAACGCCCGGCCGATCCCGCCGCGGCTGGCTGGAAGCTGATCGCTAGCGTAGATACGCGGCCAAAGTCCGGCGCTGCCGGCGGACAGTACGGCGTGAGCATCACCGACTCCGCCGGCAGCCTCGGCGCCGCGCGCTACCTGCTTTTCGACATCGCCCGCAGCAATGACTCCGGCCCGTTCGCCGAGACATTCTTCAGCGAGATCGATGTCATCGACCGCGCGGCGCCCGAGCTTGTCGAGGCTCCGGTGAAGCAGCTCAGCGAGTCCGTGGAAACGGAGGGCGGCGCGTACCGTTTCACCGTCGATACGACGGAAGCGCCGGACCTCACGGACTGGTCGCACGGCGAGCTGATCCCCGCGATGCAAAAGTGGTACCCGCTCATCGTCAATATGCTCCCGAGCGAGGGCTACACTGCGCCGCGGACCTTCAGCATCGTTTTCACCGACAGCTATAAGGGCGTCGCCGCCACGATGGGCAACCGCATCGTGGGCAGCCCCGCGTGGTACCGAGGCCAGCTCAAGGGCGAAGCCATCGGCTCGCTCGTCCACGAACTCGTCCACGTCGCACAGCAATACGGCCGTGCCCGACGTCCCGGCGCCGAGCGTCCGCCCGGCTGGCTCACCGAGGGGATCCCGGACTACATCCGCTGGTATCTCTACGAGCCGCAGTCGAAAGGGTGCGAGATCAGCCCGCGCCGCGCCGCCACAGCGAAGCACGACGCCAGCTACCGCGTCTCCGCGAATTTCCTGAACTACGTCATCGGCAAGTACGACAAGGACCTCATCCGCGAACTGAACGCCGCGCTGCGGGAAGGCCGCTACGATGCGGAGCTCTGGAAAACGCGCACGAAGCACACGGTCGAGGAACTCGCCGACGAGTGGAAAAAGAGCCTCGAAGCCCCGGCGCAGCCGCCCGCCTAAGACGCGCCGGATCCCGTCGGCCAAAGGGACACGTTCATGAGTGTCGGAGTCGCGTCCATCGCGAGTGTCACCCCGCCCGCGCGAATGGTGATCCACTTTGATCAAAGCCGAGAGGCTGCTAAATCGTCCGCGCACCGAAGGTCTTGCCGCCCGCTTCGTGCGATGCCTTCCACTGCGCGAAGCAATCCGGGCAGATGCCGTGGCTGAACTCCGCCTCGGTGCGCTGCCGCACGTAGGCCTCCACCTCGTGCCAGTAGTCGCCGTCGTCCCGGATCTTTTTGCAATACATGCAGATCGGCAGGATGCCCTGGAGTTGCTTCACCTCGGCGAGCGCGGTCTTGAGTTCCTCATTCGCCGCCTGGAGCGCCTGCTCCGCGCGTTTTCGCTCGGTGATGTCGCGGAAAATGGCGCGCGTTGAGACCGGCTTGCCGTTCTCGAAATGGCAGCTCGCGTTTCCCTCGACGATGATCTCGCGCCCCTCCCTGGTGACAAAGACCGCCTCCACGTTGCCGACCGTGTCTCCGCGCATCACGCGGTGAAACATTTCCATGCAGTGAGCCAGCGAGGACGGATGGATGAGGTCCATCAGCTTCAGCTCGCGGACCTCCTCCTCGCTGTAGCCCATCGCCGTCCGCCAGGCCGGATTCACGAAAAGGATCGAGCCATCCATCGCGACGCTCTGGATCAGGTCGCTCGCGCTTTCAAAAAGCTCACGGTAGCGCTCCTCGCTCTCGCGCAGCGCCTGTTCGCTCCGCCACTGGCGCATCACGGAATCCACCCGGTAGGACAGCAGCTTGAGGTATTTTCGCTCGGGATCCTTGATCAGGTAATCGCGCACGCCGAGCCGCATGGCGCGCGCGGCGATTTCCTCGTCGCCGGCACCGGTGGCAAAAATCACGAGCTTCGTTTCGAGGACGTCGAACAGATCGAAGGAGGTGCCGTCGCCCAGTTGGTAATCCGCGATGATCAGGTCGAAGGCGCAGGATTTCAAAAGCTGCCGGGCCTCGGCGATCGAGCCCGCGACCTGGACCTGATACGGCAGCTTTTCCGCGGCGACATGCGCGGTGAAAGTCATCTGGTCCACAAAGTCATCCTCGATGAGGAGGATGGAAAGGGGTGCGGACATGGGGAGCGGGGTTAGTGGGCGGTTTCGCTCAGCATCCAGTAGTCGCGGATCTTGCGCATCACCTCCACGAATTGGTCGTAGTCCACCGGCTTCACCATGTAGCCGGCGACGTTTTTGCTGAAGGTATTGAAGCGATCGCTCTCGTCCTTGGAGGTGGTGAGCACCACCACCGGGATGGAAGAGAGCGCGGGGTCGCCCTTCATGTGTTCGAGGAATTCGATGCCGTTCATCCGCGGCATATTGATGTCGAGCAGGATGAGCCCGGGGCGGGAGTTCGCGGGATCGCGCAGAAAGGCGAGCGCCGCCTCGCCATCGGTGACGTGATGGAGGGGATTGGGCGCCTCGAGTTCGCGCAGCGAGCGGCGCACGGTCATGGCGTCCACGCGGTCGTCTTCGACGAGCAGGACAGATTGGTCGGATTTCATGAGTGGGATGGGCTGTGGGGTGCCTTTGGCAGGGTGAAGTGGAAGGTCGTCCCGCTGCCGGGCGTGGACTCGACCCAAATGCGACCGCCCTCCAGTTCAACGATTTTTTTCGCC
This sequence comes from Chthoniobacter sp., assembly GCA_043728655.1. GTDB lineage: Bacteria > Verrucomicrobiota > Verrucomicrobiia > Chthoniobacterales > Chthoniobacteraceae > Chthoniobacter. The sequence continues at coordinate 12,202 of JAYTML010000265.1, forward strand.
AACGCAAGCCCGACGCCGGTGCCCTCGACCGAATCGCGCGGCGCCAGCGTCTGGAAAAGCTGAAAGATGCGCTCGAAGTATTTCTCCTCGATGCCCGGCCCGTTGTCCGCCACGGAGAAGCGCCAGAAGCCGTCGTCCTCTGCCTCGCAACTCACGCGGACGTGCCCCTGCGGCTTGTCCATATACTTGATCGCGTTGCTCAGCAGGTTCTGGAAAAGCTGCTGCGCCTTCGTCGGCTCCATCACCACGCGAGGCAGGGGCGTGACGATCTCCGTGCGGATGTGCGCCGGCGGCGCGAGCAGGTCGATGGTGTTTGGCACGAGCCGGCCGAGATCCACCTCCATCTCGCCCTCCCGCGCACGGCCCGCGCGCGAGTAGGAGAGGATGCCGTCGATCAGCGCATTCATCCGGTTCACCCGGCCGAGCATGAGCGTGAGCTGCTCGCGCCCGTCCTCATCGATCTTGTCCGCGTAATCCTTGTGCAGCCAGCCCGCCAGCGAGCCGATGCCGCGCAGCGGCGCCTTCAGATCATGCGAGACGACGTAGGCAAACTCCGTGAGCTCCTTGTTCGCGTGTTCCGCGAGCATCTGCGCATCCTTGCGCTCCGCCATCTCGCGACCGAGCCTGACATTCGCCGCCGCGAGCTCCGCCGTGCGCTCCGTGACGGCCTGCTCGATGACCTCATTCGTCGCTTCGAGCTGCGCGTGCTGTTCCGCGTTGCGCCGCATCTCCCGCAGGCTGCGCCGGACGTAAACGATCAGGAAAAAGTCCTCAAACGCCACCCAGCCGGCGTGTTCAAACGCCCGCCACACTGATGCGCTCGCCACACCAAAGACCGACTCCGGCCAGTAAATGCCACGCCACAGATGATCGATCAGCACCACCGCCGTCGCAGTCACAAGCACGCGCGGATCCCGGTAAAAGGCGAGGAACGCCAGCGAGCCGAAGATGTGAAAGTGCGTCTCGATCCGCCCGCCGGACAGGTGGATGAGCAGCGCGGACATGAGCATCTGCCCGGCCGCGATGACGTGGCGCGTGAAGGCGCCCCCGGGATAACGCAGCGCAAGGAAAACGGGAAAGGCCGTAATCGCGCCGCCCAGCACCAGCGCCGCCCAGACATGCGGATGCGTGGCGCTGGCCGCGCCGGCCCAGGCCTTGGGCGAAATCCAGACGGCGGCAGCGATTCCCGCCAGCCATTGGAAAATCATCAGCCCCGC
>JAYTML010000266.1:0-6704 GCA_043728655.1 Chthoniobacter sp.
TTCGCCGCCGTGCTGCTCGTGAAAAAGGTGCGGCACACCGACCCGCCGCCGCCGCCGCTCGCGGAGCCTGCCCGCGCGCCTTTCGCGAACTCCATCGGCGCGCGCGGCATCGTGGAAAGCCTGAGGGAGAATGTGCGCATCGCCCCCGCGGTCGCGGCGCTCGTGTCGAAGGTGAACGTGAAGGTCGGCGACGCGGTGAAGACGGGCGACGTGCTCTTTGAGCAGGACGCGCGGGACGCCGAGGCTCTCGTGAGAATCCAGGAGGCGCAGCTTCATACGCTGGGCGCGCAGGTGGCGCAGGCGGAGGTGAATCTCGCGGACAAGAAGGATTCGTGGGAGCGGATGGAAAAGCTCAGCGAGAATCAGGTGACGAGTTTCGACGAGCGGCAGCGCGCCCGCTTTGCATCGCAGGCCGCCGCCTCCCAGCTCGCCACGGTGCGCGCGGAGCTGGCCGGTGCGCAGGTGCCGCTCTCCCGCTCGAAAGTGCAGCTCGATCTTTTGACCGTGAAAGCCCCGCGCGACGGCACCGTGCTCCAGGTGAATACCCGCGCCGGCGAATACGCCGCGCTCAACGCGCAGGAACCCGCGATCCTCCTCGGCCGGATCGACGAGCTCCAGCTCCGCGCCGACGTGGATGAGGACAATGCCTCGCGTGTCCGCCCCGGCTGTGCCGCGGTCGCCTTCATCAAGGGGCGGCACGACGCGGAAATCCCGCTGACCTTTGTCCGGATCGAGCCGTACATCGTTCCGAAAAAATCGCTCACCGGCGAAAGCAGCGAGCGCGTGGATACGCGGGTGCTCCAGATCATCTTCCGCTTCGAGAAGACGCAGACGCCCGTCTATGTCGGGCAGCAGATGGATGTCTTCCTCGACGCCGGCACCGCGCCCTAAAAATAGAACGGAATCCCGAGCTTCCTGAACTCGGCCTTCTGCTCGGCGAGCCATTTGTCGCCTAGCTGATCGAAGCCGCCCTTTTCGCGGTACGCGGCGAGAAAGGCGTTCACTTTCACGCGGAGGCCGTCGTTGCCTTTGCGCAGGCCGATGGCCCAGCTCTCCTGCTGGAAAGGCGCGAGGACGGCGCGCGTGGTGTCGGCGTTTTTCCGCCAGTTCCGGAACGTGGACATCTGGTCGTAGATGAAGGCTTCGGCCTTTCCCTGCACGACTTCGAGGACGCAGGCGTTCTCGTCTTCGAGGACGAGCGGGCGGGCGGCTTTGAGGTCGCGCATGGCGTAGAGGTGGCCGGTCGTTCCCTTCTTCACGGCGATGCGCTGGCCGGCTTTGTCGGCGTCGGCGATGGTCTGGATGCCGCTCCCGGCGGCGACGAGCAGGCAGAGGCCGGTGCGGAGGTACGGCTCGGAGAAATCCACCGACTGCGCGCGCTCGGGTGTGGCGGTCATGGAGGAGATGACGAGGTCGATGCGGCCGGTTTTCAGCGCGGGCAGGAGGCCGTCGAATTTCATGTTCTGAATCTCGACCGCCACGCCGAGGTGCTCGCCGAGCGCCCGGGCGAGATCGACGCTGACTCCGGCGGGATCGCCGCGCTCGTCGCGCATTTCAAAGGGCGGATAGGCCAGTTCCATGCCGACGAGGAGCTTTCCGTCCGCCGCCAGCAGGGGACGCGAGAGGACCAGCAGCAGGGCGAGAAAAAAGCGGACGATGGTTTTCACGAGTGCGAATGTACGCGGCGCGAAAATGCTGCCAAGCGGCGAAGCGAAGCGGCTTCGTGATCCGCTGCCTGGCGGAAGATTCATTGAATGAATCGGCGCGCATCCAGTCCCAAGTTCCGACGTCATGAAACTCAAAGCGCTCCTCCTTCTCGTCCTCACAGCCCTCCTCCCGCTGGCCGCGCCCCGCACCGCGGAGGCCCACGCCGATGTGTCGTTCGACTATTTTTACGACGCGCTGCTGCCCTACGGCGAATGGATCGAGGTGGACGGCTACGGCTTTTGCTGGCGGCCCATCGAGGTGGATGCGGACTGGGTGCCGTACTCGGACGGCTACTGGGCTTTCACCGATGCGGGGTGGACATGGGTGGGCTACGAGGAGTTTGCGGGCATCGTGTACCACTACGGGCGCTGGATTTTGGTCGAAAAGGCCGGCTGGTGCTGGGTGCCGGACTACGAGTGGGGTCCGGCGTGGGTCTCGTGGCGGCATAGCGAGGAGTATGTCGGCTGGGCGCCGCTGCCGCCGCGCGCCTACTGGCAGCCCGAGATCGGCATCAGCACCTGGGCGGATACCGCCTACGGCATCGGCCCGGGCTATTACAGCTTCTGCCGCGTGCGGGATTTTGGCGCGCCCGTGCTGAGGATGGTGATCGTGAACCGCGCACGCAACGTGACGATCATCCGCACGACGGTGAACATCACGAACATCACCTACAACACGTACGGCGCCGTGCCGGTGATCTACAATGGCGGGCTGAGCTATGCGCTTATGAGCGGCCGGAGCGAGCGGCCGATTCCGGCGCTGAAGCTCGTGCGCCACACGCAGTTCGACCGGCCGGATTTCCGGCGCGGGCCGGGCGGGTTTTCGCCGAACGCGCGCACGGTGGGCAATCAGCTCATCGTCAATGCGCCGATCGTGGCGCCGCCGGTGCAGCCGGCGTTTTTGAAAGACAAGGTGAAGCACGTCTTCGCCGCCGACAAAGTGCGCGACGGCTGGGCCGGCGTGAAGGACGCTAAGGAGCGCACGGAACTGCGGCAGCGTTTCCAGCGCGAGACAAAGGGCCTCACGCCCTACACCGCCCCGGCGAGGGCTGTGGCTGCGAGCGACCTGAAGGTGGTGCCCGCGCAGGCCGATCCGACCGCGGTCTCGCCGGTCTTCACCGGCAAAGGGCCGCGCGGCAAAGGCGAGCGGCAGCCGCCCGTGATTACCGACGCGCCAGTCGCGCCGGTGCAGCCGGCGAATCCTGTCGCTGAGACGACGCAGCCGGTGCGCGATGGAGGCAGGCCGCGGAAGGCGGGAGAGGTTTCAAACGACACCGTGCAGCCGGCGGACCCGCGCACCGCGACGCGCATGGAGCGGACGAAAGACGGCGGTGCGACTGTCCCGCCAGCGGTGACGGGCAGCCCGCTGAAGCCGTTCATTTCCGCTACCGAACCCGAACAGCCGCGGAAGGGTCCCGGCCTCACAGCGAATCCGCCGGTGGTCGTGCCCCAGGCGGTGGAAAGAGTCGCGCCGGTTCCGCCGCCTACCGTGGGAGCGGTGCCGGTCGAGCCGCGCGAGGGACGCGGTACAACGCCGATGAAAGAAGGGACCGTCGGGGGATTCCGCCCGCGCGAGGAAGGGCAGCCGGCGATCACCCGCGAGGGCCGGCCCGCGAAGCCGCCCGTCGTGAGCGCGCCGGAAGCCGATCCCGCCGCAGCGAAGGCCCAGGCGGCGGCCGCCGCCGCGGAGAATGCCGCGCAGGAACAGGCGAAGATCCGGCAGCAGCAAATGGCGGGGGAAAAACAACGCGCCGCTCAGGCCGCCGCGACCGCCGCAGAGCAGGACAAGGCCGGCGAGGAGCGCATCGCCCGCCAGCGCCAGGCCGAGGCGGATGCGGCCATGATACGGCAGAAGCAGACCGAGGAGGCTGCGGGAGCCGCTGAGACAAAGGGAAAAATGCAGCAGCAGCAGCAGCGTGCCGCTCAGGCGGAGCGCGAGAAGGAGCAGGCCGATCAGGAGCGCACGACCCGCCAGCGCGATGCGGAGGCGAGCGCCGCCGCGCAACAAAAGCAACTCGAACTCCAGCGCCAGGCTGAGGCCGCGAAGCAAGGCGAGTCCAAGCGCCAGCAGATGGACGCCCAGCAGCAGGAGCAGATCGCCGCTCAGCGCCGGCAGGCGCAAATGGAGCAGCAGGCCGCCGCCCAGGAGGCGGCGAAACAGCAGGCCGCCGAACAGGCGCGTGCGCAGCAGATGGAGCGGCAGCGCGAGGCTCAGGAGGCGGCGAAACAGCAGGCCGCTGAGCAGGCACGTGGGCAGCAGATGGAACGGCAGCGCGAGACGCAGGATGCGGCGAAGCAGCAGGCCGCCGAGCAGGCGCGTGCGCAGCAGATGGAGCGGCAGCGCGAGGCTCAGGAGGCGGCGAAACAGCAGGCCGCGGAGCAGGCGCGTGCACAGCAGATGGAACGGCAGCGCGAGGCGCAGGAGGCCGCGAAACAGCAGGCTGCGGAACAGCGCCGCCAACTCCAAGTGGAGCAAAACCGCGCCGCGCAGGAAGCCGCGAAGCAGCAGGCGTCTGAGCAGATGCGTCAGCAGCAGGCCGAGCGCCAGCGGGCCGGACAGGAAGCGGCCCAGCAGCAGGCTGAGCATCAGCGCCGGGCCATGGACGCCCAAAGGGACAACGCCGCACGCCAGCAGGCCGAAGCGCAGCGCGCGGCGCAGCAGGCTGCGCAAGCGGCAGCGCAGGCAGCTCAAGCGCCGCAAGGGCAAGGTGGCGAGGATCCCCGCGCCGAGCGGGGCAGGGGCAAGAAGGGCAAGAGCGACTGAGCCTTCGGCGTCACGTTTCGAGCACCGGTTTAGCCCCGGAAACTTCCCGCTAGCCAAGCCCACACCCTCATGCCACGTTCGCCGACTTTTTCCATGAAACCGATCCCCACGCTCATCCTCACCGCCAGCATTCTCACCGCTTCCACCCTCCTGGCAGCCGATGCGCCGAAGAAGCCCGCCGCCCCGGCGGCGAAAGCGCCCGCAGCGCCTGCCGCGAAAGCGCCCGCCGCGCCAAAAGAGCCCGCCGCTGCGAAGGGGATCACGCTCACCGATCCGGTGGCCGTGGTCGAGGGAATCGAGATCAAGAAGGCCGATCTCGAGGCGGCATTCTCCCGCGTGCTCGGCGCGCAGGGCATTCCCGCGGACCAGCTCCCGGAAGAGCAGCGCATGCAGGGCTACCGCATGATCCTGGATGACATGATCATCGAGAAGCTCGTGACCAAGCGGGCCGCCGACACCAAGGTGACCGACGAGGAAGTCGCCGCGAAGATGGAGGGCTTCAAAGCCAAGTTTGGCTCCGAGACCGCGCTCAAGGAGCAGATCGAGAAAAGCGGCATGACGCTCGACAAGGTGAAGGAAAACGTCCGCGAAGGCCTGCGCCAGGAGCGCTGGATCGACTCGCAGATCCAGGGCAAGGACGCGGTCACCGACGCCGACGCCGAGGCGTTTTACAAAAAGAATCCCGAGCAGTTCAAACAGCCCGAGCAGGTCCGCGCCAGCCACATCCTCGTGAAGGTGGCCGAGGACGCCAAACCGGAAGTCGTGGCGGAAAAAGAGAAGGCCGCGAAGGCGATCGCCGAGCGCGTGAAGAAGGGCGAGCCGTTCGACAAACTGGCCAAGGAGCTTTCCGAGGATCCGAGCGCCAAGGAGAACAGCGGCGACCTCAATTACTTCGGTCGCGAGCAGATGGTTCCGGAGTTTTCCGAGGCCGCCTTCAAGATGAAGAAGGACGAAATCAGCGAGCCGGTGCGCAGCCAGTTCGGCTTTCACATCATCAAGGTCACCGACCACAAGGACGGCGAAACCGTGACCCTCGAAACCGCGAAGCCGAAGCTGCTGGGTTTCCTCAAGCAGCAGAAGCGCCAGGGCGAGATCGAGAAAGTGGTGATGGCGCTGCGTGAAAAGGCGGAGGTGAAGATCAATCTGCCCGAAGCGCCCAAGCCGCCCGCCGCGCCGGTGCCGCCCGCCCCGGCCCCGGAGGCTCCGGCGAAGCCGTAGCGGCCCGCGTCCCTCGTGCCGAAGCTCCAGCTTCGGCACGGGAAAATGCGTGGCAGAAAGCCGCGCACCTCCATGGAGACACCCGCCGACCTGCCCATCGCCCCCGCACGGCGGCTGACGCGCGGCTTTCTGGCGCTGGTGGCGGCCCTCGTTCTCTACGTGCTGAGCACCGGGCCGGTGATTGTTTCAGGATGGGCATTCAATTTTCCACCAGACGGCGTTTTTGAGAGCCTTTACGCGCCGCTTTGGTTCCTAGCCCACAGAACCTCGACGGCCGATCCGCTGAGTGAATATATCAGCGGGTGGCTTGTGCTTTGCGCTCCGGTTCACGGTTACAAATATGGGAATCCCCACTGGCTGCATTATTGGGTTCCCGATCCCGGCTTTGTGGAATAACGCATTGATGCCGACGGGCTGCCTGCGCCACATTCCCCAGTTCTCCGCCCGCCAGGTCGCGCGGGCCGCCTTTTCACCATGCCACGCAAATCCCAGAAAAACGTCGGCCTGATCGGTCTCGGAATCATCGGCACCCGCGTCGCCGCCGGGCTGCGTGCCGCGGGTTTCAAGGTGTACGTGTGGAACCGCAGCGCGAAGGCGGCGCCGAATTTCCTCGGCTCTCCGGCCGAGGTCGCCCGCGTCTGCGACATCATCCAGATTTTCGTCTCGGATTCCGCGGCGCTTTTCGAGGTCATCGACGCGCTGGCCGACGAGCTGACACCGGAGCATGTGGTCGTCTGCAATGCGACCGTCGGCCCCGAGGCGGTGATCGAGGCCGCGCAGGTCGTGCAGTCGCGCGGCGCGCAGTTTCTCGACGCGCCATTCACCGGCAGCAAAGTCGCGGCGGAAAAGCGCCAGCTCGTCTATTACATCGGCGGCGATGAGAAGGTCTTCCTGCGCGCCAAGCCCGTGCTCGAAGCCACGAGCAAGTCGATCATCCGCATCGGCGAAATCGGCCACGCGTCCACGATCAAGGTCGTGACGAACATGATCTCCGCCGTCACCGTGCAGACGCTCGC
>JAYTML010000267.1:0-6152 GCA_043728655.1 Chthoniobacter sp.
GACGCAGAACTATCACGGCACTTCCTGCGCCGCGCTCGGGGTCGCCGCGCATGAGTGCGGCCACGCCATCCAGCATCAGATCGCCTACGCGCCGCTGAAATGGCGCATGGCCGCGGTCGGCGCGACGAACTACGCCAGCCAGGTCGTGATGTGGCTGCCGCTGATCGGCATTTTCACCGGCCTGATCTCGACATACTCCGGCGCGATGATCATGGCCGCCGCGTGGGGCGTGATCATGGTCTTCAATCTGGTCACGCTGCCGGTGGAGTTCGACGCCTCGCGCCGCGCCACGGCCATCCTGGGCGGGATGGAATTCATCGGCACGGATGAAGAGATGTCCGCAGTGCGCAAGGTCCTCAACGCTGCCGGCTGGACCTACGTGGCGGCCTTCGTCACTTCGCTCGCTTATTTTCTCCTCCACCTGCTGCCGCTGCTCACGGGACGCCGCGACTGACGCACACCAATCCACATCCACCTGCCATGCAAATCCATCTCAGTCCCCGCAACATCCGGCTGAATGCCGCGATTCACGGTTATGTCGCCGAGAAAATCATGCGCCTGGAGGACATCGCCAGCGAGATCCTCGCGGCGCATGTCGTCCTCCTGCATGACGAGAGGGCAGCGACCGGGCGGTCTTTCTGCGTGAAGGCACACATCGCCATCGCCGGGCCGGACATCCATGCCAGCGCCGTAGATGGAGACCTCTATGCCGCGATCGACAAGATCAGCGACAAGCTTGCCCGCCAGCTCCGAAAACGGAAGACGCGGCTCGTGGACAAGCTGCGCAAGTCATCTCCGAAGAAAAGCCGGCTATGAAAACAAAGGTCCTGCTCGTGGATGACGACCCGTCCGTGGTCGCAGCGCTCAGCGGAGTGCTGCGCTCGGAGGGATACGATGTCATTCAGGCATTCGACGGACAGGCGGCGCTGGAAAACTTTCACACCGTCGGCGGGGCGTCCCTCGTGCTGCTCGATCTCAATATGCCGGTGAAATCGGGTTGGGATGCCTTTGAGCAGTTCACGGAGACCCATCCGCTGCTCCCGATCATCATCATCACCGCGCGGCCTGACCAGTATCCGCTCGCGGCGGCTGCGGGAGTGGCCGCGCTCATGGAAAAGCCGCTCGATATACCGCTGCTGCTCGAAACGATGGGCAAGCTCTTGGCCGAGCCCACCGAGGCGCGACTGGCCCGGATCGCGGGCCGGCCACCCCACACTCTCTACCTCGAAGCACCCGACGTGGCTCCGAAGGCAAAAAACAACCCAGCAAAACAATCATGAAAAAACCAAGCACCACCCTCGACGCCACCACCTCCCGCACACCGCTGCTCTGCCAGTTTGCCGCTCTCGCACTCCTCGTCGCGAGTGGCGCGAGCGGTTTCGCCGCCGAAACGGCTCCGGTGCCACACGACGAATCGCTCAAGCGCCTGAAGGACGGCAACGAGCGCTTCATCGCCGGCCACGCGACGCACACGACCAGGGACGCCAAGCGCCGTGCGGAGGTGGCCCAAGGGCAGAAGCCCTTTGCCATCGTGGTGAGCTGCTCGGACTCGCGCGTGGGGCCGGAAGTGGTCTTCGATCAGGGCGTGGGCGACCTCTTTGTCGTGCGCACGGCGGGTCATGTCGTGGACGACGTGGGCCTGGGCAGCATCGAATACGCGGTCGAGCACCTCGGCTCGGCGTTCATCCTCGTGCTCGGCCACGAGCGGTGCGGCGCGGTCGCGGCCACGGTCGCCGGCGGCGAGGCGCACGGGCACATCCCCTCCATCGTGAAGGCGATCAAACCAGCCGTCGCCAAAACCAAGGGTCAGCCCGGTGACGCCGTGGACAACGCCGTCCGGGCGCAGGTGCTGGAAGTGACCGCGCAATTGCAGAAGGCCGGGCCCGTGCTGGCGGATCGCGTCAAGGCCGGCAAACTCAAGGTCGTGGGCGCGCGCTACGACCTGGATACGGGCCGGGTGGAAATCGTCGAATAAACCCCGCTCATCATCCCTCGACCGAATGAACGTCAGGATGGTGCGCCCCCTCATCGCTTACGGTGCGTTCCTCATGCTGATGGGGCTCGCCGGCTATCTGTCGAATCCGGAGAAGGCGAAGACGGCGCTGATGTCCGGCGGCACCTTCGGCGGACTCTCGATCCTGTGGGGCGTGCTCGCTGCGCGCGGTGTGCGCTGGAGCCTGCCCGCGGCGACGGCGACCACTGGCCTGCTGGTGGTCGTCTTCGCATGGCGAGCCAGCGTGGGCTGGATGGCCGTGCTCGATGGGAAGACGGAAAAGCAATTCGCCGCCGCGCTGATCACCGTGATGCTGGCCGGCTCCATCGCCATGCTGACCGGCCTGCTCCGGGCGCGACGATGATCGCGCCTGCATCTTCTTTTCCTTCGGATGAGTTTCTCAATCAGGCGCAAACCCGATAGCAGTCGCGGCAACCGTGGACATTCTTACCGCCATCCAATCCAACCTGCTCTCGCCGGCAGTCCTCTTTTTCCTGCTCGGGATCATCGCGGCGCTCACGAAAAGCGACCTTCGATTCCCCGAGTCGCTCTATGTCGGGCTCACGATCTACCTGCTGATCGCGATCGGTTTCAAAGGCGGCGTGGCGATCTCCGAGGCCGGCATCGCGAAGGTCTGGCTGCCCGCGCTCGCGGCGATCGTGCTCGGCAGCGTGATTCCGCTGTGGACCTACCCGGTGCTCCGCTTTGGCGGAAAATTCCCCGGCGTGGATGCGGCGGCGATCGCCGCGCACTACGGCTCGGTGAGCGCGGTCACGTTCATCGCGGCGACGAATTACCTCAAGGCGATCGAGCAGCCGTTCGAGAACTACGCCACCGCGTTTCTCGCCGTGATGGAATCGCCCGCGATCCTCCTGGGCGTGGTGCTCGGCAAGATGGCGACGAAGAGCCGAGGCGACACGGCGGGCATCTCGATGAAGACGGCGATGCACGAGGCGCTCTTTGGCCGCAGCATCTTCCTGCTCGTCGGCGCGCTTGTCGTCGGCTGGCTGTGCGGGGATGCGGGGATGAAAAAGGTCGAAGCGTTCTTCGTCGCGCCGTTCCAGGGAGTGCTCGCGCTATTCCTCCTCGAGATGGGGATCGTGGCGGGCCGGCGCGTCGGCGACTTGCGAAAGGTCGGGCTCTTTCTGCTCGGTTTCGGCGTGCTCGTGCCGCTGGTGAATGGTGCGCTCGGAGTGCTGCTCGGCAAGGCGTCCGGGCTCAGCCTCGGCGGTGCGACGCTGCTCGGCGTGCTCTCCGCCAGCGCGTCCTACATCGCGGCGCCCGCGGCCATCCGCATCTCGCTGCCGGAGGCGAATCCGACGCTCTATCTCACGTCGTCGCTCGCGATCACCTTTCCCTTCAACATCACCCTCGGCATCCCGATCTACTTCGAGATCGCGCGTGCCCTTTACTAGCCAACGCCATGGAAACTCATCCGATGAAACTCGTGACCATCGTCTGCGAAGCCTACGCGCTGGACGCCGTGAAAGCGCTGCTTAGCGACGTCGGCGCGCACGGCTGGACGCATTTCTCCGTGGAAGGCGCCGGCGCCGGCGGCGAGCGCGCCGGCGAGATGAAGGAGTTCGCCAACGTGCAGATCGAAGTCGTGCTCCAGCCCGATGCCGCACAGGCGCTGCTCACGCGTTTGGAAAGCGAGTTCTTTCCCCGTTACGGCATGATCGCATTTGAGTCGGACGTTCGCGTCATGCGCTCGGCCAAGTTCTGAGCCGATGTCCCGCCACCAAGACTCGCTGGGCACCCCGAGCCGCCCATTTGGATCGGACTGTGTTTGCGGCTGCCACCGCTCCGACGGAATGCGGGCGGGAGGCCACGAACAATGACCGTGGACCCTTTCTGGCTCTGGGGCGGCTTCACCGTCTTCGTGCTGGCGATGATGGCGCTGGACCTCGGCGTCTTTCACCGCAAGTCCCACGCCGTCAGCTTCAAGGAGGCGCTCACGTGGACCGGCGTCTGGGTCACGCTGGCAATGTGTTTTAACGCCGGCGTCTGGTATTTCGCCGGGCCGCAAAAGGCGGTCGAATTCTTCACAGGATACCTCATCGAGTATTCGCTGAGCGCGGACAACGTCTTCATCTTCGCGCTGATCTTCTCCTACTTTGCCGTGCCGCCGCAGTGGCAGCACAAGGTGCTTTTCTGGGGCATCCTCGGTGCGCTCGTCCTGCGCGTGATCATGATCTTCGCGGGCGTCGCGCTCATCAGCCGTTTCCATTGGATTCTCTACCTCTTCGGCGCCTTCCTCATTTTCACCGGGCTGAAGATGATCTTCGGCAAGGACGAGGAAGTGCATCCCGAGCAAAACCCGATCATCCGCTGGTTCCGGCGGCTCGTGCCGGTGAGCAGCGGTCAGCACGATGACCGGCTCGTCGTCCGCGTGGGTGGCCGGCTCATGGCCACGCCGCTCATGGTCGTGCTCGTCTGCATTGAGGTCACGGATGTGATCTTCGCGGTGGATTCCATCCCCGCGATTTTCGCCGTCACTCTCGATCCTTTCATCATCTACACGTCAAACGTCTTCGCCATCATGGGCCTGCGCTCGCTCTACTTCGTGCTCGGCGGGATGATGGGCATGTTCCATTACCTGAAGCTCGGGCTCGGCGGCGTGCTCAGCTTCATCGGCGTGAAAATGCTGCTCGGGCACACCGAGTGGAAAATCGAAACGCTGCCGGCGCTCGGCGTGGTCGCCGCCATTCTCTCCGCATCCGTCGTGGCCTCGCTCGTCCATGCCCGCAGAGCGCGCGCGCGCCTCGCGACGACTTCGGTGAAAGCGAGCCTCCCAACCGACCATTGATGAGCACCCACGCAATCAGAAGGATTGAAACCCGCCACGCGCGGGGACGCGGAAGCCAAATGGGATCCCGCGCGGTTGGCCGCGCGAGATGTAAGCGACTTATCGCGGGGAGCTAAGTCACTTACCACACGGCGGGCGTCGCGTTTCGATGAAAGACTTTTCAAGTCGTTGCAAGAATGCTACATGCGAACCGATAGATGAGGTGCGGCACGGCGAAAGCTAAGACTAAATACCGTGAAAACGATCCCCAAAAAGTCCATCACCGCCATCGCGTCGATTGTCGCCGACGGCGGACAGAATCCGGGGACAACGCGGTCACGGCGGCAAAGATCCGCGCGGCAGAATCCGCGCACGGATTCCGCCGAGCTACGGGTGAGCAAGATCCTCGTGCCGGTTGATTTTTCCGAAGGTTCGAGGCTGGCGCTACGCTATGCCGCGACGCTGGCCGAGCGGCTCCGCGCGACTGTCACGCTGGTTTACGTCGATCCACAGCACTTCCTCGCCGCCGAACTCCACAACAACCCGCTGGTGCTTCCGGACGACGAGGCCGACGCAGCCATTGCGCGTGAGTTGAGCGCGCTGGCCGAGCAGGAGATCGGCGCCGCTTGCCCGGTCGAAACGATCGTGCGCCGAGGCCGGGCTGGCGCGGAGATCGTCGAGGCGGCCAAGGCGCTGGGCAGCGACCTGATCCTCATGCCGACCCACGCTTACACCGGGCTGAAACATGCTCTCTACGGGAGTACGGCGGAGCATGTGATGCGGCACGCGGCGTGTCCCGTCTGCACGATCCGCAACGAAGTCCTGCCCAAGGCGGTTGGGGCGATTCGCACGGGCAGGAGCTGGCGGAACATCCTCGTGCCGGTGGATTTCTCGGAGTGTTCGCGCGCGGCGTTGCGCTTTGCGGGCACGCTGGCCCGGCAGATCGGCGGCAGGCTGGCGCTTTTTCACGTCGTCGAATTGACTGAGCTGCACGTCTCGGCTGCGGTGCTGCAACTTCGGCTGGCGCAGGCCCGGCACCGCGTGGACGCGGAGGAAAAGCTCGCGGCGTGGGCGGCGGAGCATGTGCCGGCGTCCGTGCCGGTGAAGACGCTGGTGCGCGTCGGCGCGCCTTCGCTGGAGCTGATCGAACGCGGCATCCAGTGGCTGGGCAGCGACCTCATCGTCATGGGCACGCATGAATACTCGTGGATGCGGCGCCTTTTCGAAGGCGGCGGCGCCGAACACATCGCGCGCCTCGCGCCGTGCCCGGTCATCAGCGTGCATTCCCCCTCAAACGCGGACGGCGAAACGCGCGGATGAACGCCATGAAACCTGATGCCCCAACCGCCTCGAATACTTGCACACACCCAT
>JAYTML010000268.1:0-3324 GCA_043728655.1 Chthoniobacter sp.
GTCCGCCATCCGCGCAGCCGGGCGCTCGGATCGAGATCGTACGAGAGCGGGATGCCCGCGCGGCGGAGCAGCTCGGCATCGACGGTGACGACGCTCATCAGCGCGCCGAATGCGAGCGCGGCGACCGCGAAGTTGCGTGCCCACTTTCGCTCCGCGACCCACTCGTGCCAGCAGACGACGGTGAGGATCGCGAGGCTGACTGTCGCGGGCGCGGTCCAGTTCGGCTCGCCGGACTGCTTGATCGCGAGCGTGAAGTAGAGGGCGAAAAGCGGGAGCGTGAAGGCGAGGAGGAAGCGCGGCTTGAAATGCACGCGCCCCTTTTTCCACGACCAGGGGAGGGCGGAGAGCATGCCGCCGAAAATGAGCGGCGAATAGACGGCGAAGTGCAGGCCGAGGTAGATGAAAAACTCCGTGGGGCGGAAGCGTGGCGCGTCGCTCAGCCCGCCGCGCTCGCCGAGATGGCGGAGGGTGATCCAGTCGTGCTGCGCGATCCAGACGAGCACGGGAATCGTGAAAATGGCGAACGCCGCGAGCAGCGAGGCGAAGCCGGGGCGCAGCAGCTCGCGGCGGTATTTCGGCGTCGCGGCGAGCAGCAGGAGGATCGAGAGGAGCTGCATCGCGTTCGTGTATTTGGCGAGAAAGCCGCAGCCGATGAGCGCGCCAGTGAGGGGCCACCAGCGGGAAAAGGCGGGGCTTTTCTCCAGCGCGAGCCAGAAGGTGCAGAGCGCCGCGGTCCAGAAGAAGATCGAGAGCGGGTCGATCGTGAGCAGGAGGCCGCCGGCATTGAAGATCGGCGTGCAGTTGATGAGCAGCACGGTCCAGAGCGCCACGGACTCGCCGTAGAGCCGCCGGGCGAGCCAGGCGAGCAGGAGGCTCGTGCCGAGCGCGAGGAGCGGGCTGAGCACGCGCACGCCGAATTCATTCGCGCCAAAGGCGTGCGTGCCCAGCCACATCGCGAGCGCCACGCCGGGGCCTTTGCTGAAGTAGCTCGGCGCGAGATGCTGGCTCCACTGGAAGTAGTAGGCCTCGTCCGGCGAAAGCTCGATCTGCGCGCAGTAGATGAGCCGCAGGACGGTCAGCGCGCCGAGGAAGAGCAGGAGAAACCGGCGCGCGCTCATGCGGCGAAGAGGCTGGGATGCGCGGCGTGGAGCTGCGGAAAGAAGCGTGGCGCCGCCCTCCGCCAGAGCAGCTCGCACGCGGCGAGGAGCAGCAGCGCGACGCCGAGGCCGAGGAAGACGGAAATCACAACATCGCTCGGCCAGTGCGAGCCGACATAGATGCGCGAGTAGCTCACGAGCAGCGCCGGGACGAATGCCAGCCAGCCGCGCCGCCGGTAAAAGCATGCGGCGGTGAGAGCGGCGGCGATCATGTTCATCGTGTGCGACGACGGGAAGGAACGCCCGTCGATTTTCTTCCCGTCGTCCGCCGGCTGGGAGAGCTTCACCTTTGCAGGCTGCGCCACCGCGAGCAGCCGCGGCGTGGCTTTCGCGAGATCCACCACGCGCACTCCGGCGAGCACCTGGTGGGGCCGCGGGCGGTCCGTGGCGCGCTTGAGCGTTTTCGACACCACGCCGTCGCTGATCCCCACGACGAGCCCCGCCGTGAGGATGAAAGCGCGCGCCCGGAAGCCGCCGCGCCACACCGCTACGAGGGCGGCGGCGATGAGCAGCGGCATCCACGCGGGGAGGCTCGACATCAGCGCCATGAAGCGGTCCAGCGCGGGACTGGTCCACTCGCGGTTGATGAGAAAAAGGAGCTTTTGATCCATGCGCAAATCGCTGAGGTTCGCGAGCCTATGGGCATGACATTTCAAGTAAAGGCACGATTGCTCGCGCTCGGAATCCTGTGCCTGAGCGGCTTCGCAGCCGCCGACGAAACGCCGGATGCGCGCGCGATCCTGAAGACCGTGCGCGTGGCCCAGGCCGCGCAGAGCCAGGCGCTTCGCGGCGAACTGCGCAGCGCGGGCAAAACCGTCCCCTTCCGCCTCTCGATGAGCAGCGGCCTCATCCGCTACGAGTTCACGAACCCGCAGCTCACGCTCCAGCTGCGCCTCGGCGAGCGGGATTCGCGATTCGAGCAGGTCACCAGGGGCGGGACGGAAAAGGTCACCCCGGCGCGTTTCGACACCCGCGTGGGCGATACCGACCTGAGCTACGAGGACCTCTCGCTGCGCTTCCTCTACTGGCCGAATGCCACCGTCGAAGGCGAGCAGACGATGGTGCTTCAGAAATGCTGGATCGTCCGGGTCGAGCCCGCGTCCAAGGCGGACTCGCAGTATGGGAGCGTGAAACTGTGGATCGCCAAGAACAGCGGCGCGCTCATGCAGGCCGAGGCTTACAACGATGCGGGGAAATTCGTGCGGCGCTTCAAGGTCATCTCCGGCCAGAAGACCGACGAGGGGCTGTGGATCCTGAAAGAGATGCGGATCGAGTGGGTGGACCGCGGCCAGTCCGCGGACCGCACGCCGACGTATCTCAATATCGACGGGGTGGAGAAATAGCGGTCGCTACCACCGCGCATCCCGCAGCGCCGGGAAGTCGCGCCGCCAGGCGTGGACGGTCTCGGCTTCCAGCGTGGCGGTGAGCACGCGCTCCTGCTCGCCGGCATCGGCGATGATGACGCCGTGCGGATCGATGACGACGCTGCGGCCCGGGTAGGAAAACTGCGGCTCGCTGCCGACGCGGTTCACGCCGATCACGTATGCCTGGTTCTCGATCGCCCGCGCCTGGAGCAGCGTGAGCCAGTGCTGCTGCCGCTTCGCCGGCCAGAGCGCGATGACCGTGAAAAGATTCGCCCCCGCGCGCGCGGCGGCACGAAAGATTTCCGGGAAACGCAGGTCGTAGCAGACGAAAGGCGCGACCGTGAAACCGCCGCACGCAAAGGTCACGACGCCGTCGCCCGCGGCGTGGCCCTCCGCTTCGCCGCCGAGGCTGAACGGGTGCATTTTCGTGTAGCGCGCGAGCAGCGTGCCGTCCGGTGAGAAGGCGACGGCGTCATTCCGCCCCATCGCGCCGTCGCCGGGGCTGACCACGCCGCCGAGCACATTGGCGCGGTGCTCCCGCGCCAGCGCGGCGAGAAACGCCTCGTCCTCGCGCGTCGCATCCTGCCGGGTCGCGGCGAGGTTCATCGAGAAGCCGGTCGCGAACATTTCCGGCAGGACGATCAGCGAGCCCGGCTCGGGCGGCGCTGCGGCGAGCAGCGCGCGCACGCGGGCAAAGTTCGCCGCCTTGTCCTCCCACGCGATGTCGAGCTGGACCGCCGAGATTTTCACCGCGCGACTTTCCAGAGCCGCGTCTCCGTGCGGATGAAAAGCGCGCCGTCGGC
>JAYTML010000269.1:0-2737 GCA_043728655.1 Chthoniobacter sp.
GCCATGAAGCGCGCCCAGTCGATGTCCCCAAAGCCCGGGATGCGCGGCTGATGCCACTCCAGCGGCTCCGCGAAGATGCCCACTTCATCGATCCGCTCATGGCGGAAGCGCACGTCCTTGGCATGCACATGGAAGAGCTTTTCGCGGAACTCGCGCAAGGGCGAGACGGGGTTCATCCGCTGGAGGATGAAGTGCGACGGATCGTAGTTCAGCCCGAAGTGCTTTGACGGGATATCCGCAAACATCCGCCGCCAGATGGCCGGCGTGGTCGCGAGATTCTTTCCGCCCGGCCATTCGTCGCGCGTGAAAAGCATCGGGCAGTTCTCGATGCCGATCCTCACCCCGTGATCCTCCGCAAAGGCGATCAGCGGCCTCCACGTTTTTAAAAAGCGCGGCCAGTTCTCGTCCACCGACTTCGTCCAGTCGCGCCCGATGAAGGTGTTCACCGTCTCCAGGCCGAGCGTCTCCGCGGCAGCGATAACCCTCTTCAAATGCGCGACGGCGTGCCTCGCCACCTCCGGGTCGGGATCGAGCGGATTCGGATAGTAGCCGAGCGCGGAAATGGCGACTTGGTGCTTCGCCGCGAGCGCCAGCGCGTCCTCGCCCCGGCCCTTGGTGAGGCGCATCACGTCGAGATGCGTGACGCCTGCAAAGCGGCGCTCCGCCTTTCCCACCGGCCAGCACATGACCTCCACGCACCCAAAGCCCTCCCGCCGCGCAAAGGCGAACACCTCATCGAGGGAGAGATCAGGAAGGATGGCGGAGACGAATCCGAGTTTCATGGGAAGAGTGTGCGAGCCCGCCGGTGCGCTCACGTCCCGCGGGTGCGGAGCTGGCGTTTCAGAATGCCGTACACCAGGGCCAGCAGCACGAGCGATGTGCCGGTGAGGATCCCCGTGGCATAGGTGAAAACGGTGATGCTCAGCCGGGTATGCTTCATCTCCCAGAAGGGCGCCGAGAAATGCAGGCGGACATAGGGCAGCGACCACGATTTCTCCGGGCTGAAGAAAAGATTGATCGGCTGCGGCTCACCCTGCGCGTCCACCCGCCGGATGTCGTTCTGCACCGTCTCTGCGTTGGTCACCAGATCGGTGACCTTCTGGTTTGTGTAGAGCCGCTCGGCGGTCAGGTTGCCGCGTCCGCGCAGGACGCCGGTTTCGAGCGCCTTTCCGGCGATGATCTCGTCAACCAGCCTGAGCCTTCGCTCGATGTCGGCGCGGTCCTTTCCCTCCATGCCGCTGAGGAGCGCGAGCGTATCCTTCAGATCATCGAGCCGCGCGTTCTGCGCGTCCGTCCGCTTGCGCGTCTTCACGATCGCATCCATCTGCCGCTGGAGCTGGTCCTGGCGGAATGACAGCGGGTTGCGTTTCGCCTGCGCCACGATGAGCGCCTCGTAGCTGTAGTGCGTGGCCACAAAGCGGCTGATCACCGGCACGCGCAGCGCCGAGTCGTCGCGCGTGCCGAGCGCCGCGGCATCCGGGTGCCGCGTGAGCCAGCGCTTGAAGGTGTAGATCATGTCGAGATCCTTGTTCATGTCCTCGTACTTGATCAGCGCGCCGCCAAAGATGAGCTGCGGGATCAGCACCAGCGGCACCACGTTGGCCGCGGTCTTTCCGTCCGACGCGAGCGAGGAGATGAGCAGCCCCAGCGATGTGCCGCTCGCCGCAGTCACGAACATGTAGAGGAAGTATTCCCAGAACATCCCGCGGATTTCCAAAATCCTGTTGCCGACGAGGACGAAGAGCGCGCACTGCACAGCGGAGAAAAGTGCGAGCGTCCCGAATTTTCCGAAGACGTAATACGGCAGCCGCACGTCGAGATTGCGCTCGCGGTGCAGGATCACACGGTCGCGGATGATGTCATCGACCGAGTTCATCAGCGCGAGGAACATGGCCACGAGCAGGCTGATGAAGGTGTAGGTCGGGATATGGAAGGCGCTCGAAAAGTCGTATTTGCCCGAGGCGTCGTCGGTGAAATAGAGCGCCCAGCCGATGAGCGCCGCGAGCGCCGGGGCGACCAGCAGCGTGATGAAAAGGTTCCCGCGGTTGCGCACCTTCGACATGAATGCGCGCCGCACCAGCGTGCGGAACTGCGTCCACTCGTCCCGCCAGCGGATCGGGTTTCGCTTTCGCAGCGGAGACGCGGCGGGCGCAGGCGCCGGGGCCGGCGCCTGCTTGCGCATGCTCACCTGCTTCACGTCCTGAAGCAGGCGGAAGCTCTCGTACTTGTCCCGCCAGTAGTCCGGGGAGAAGCGCCGCGCCGGCACGAGCTGGCCCTGCGAATTGTCCTCGTAGATCACGTCGCCGCTGAGATCGCGCAGCGGCGTCTCCAGCACGTCGAAGATGAATTCCGGCCGCGTGGTGCCGCACGCCGGGCAGCCGCCCAGCTCGGTGCCGAAGTGCTGCTGATGCTCCGCGTTTGCAAAGTACTGCAGCATCTCCGTCGGCGTGCCGTAGAAAACCATGCGCCCGCCTTTGTCGAGCAGCAGCGCCTTCGAGAACATCTGGAAGAGCTTCGAGTTCGGCTGATGGATCGTGACCAGGACGATCTTGTTGTGCGCCATCGAGCGGATGATCTCGATGACGTGCTCGCTGTCCTTTGAGCTCAGGCCGCTCGTCGGCTCGTCGAAAAGGAAAACGTCCGCGCTGGAGATCATGTCCAGGCCGATGTTCAGCCGCTTCCGCTCGCCGCCGGAGAGCGTCTTTTTGATCGCCGTGCCCACGATGTTTCCCCGCCG
>JAYTML010000270.1:0-2314 GCA_043728655.1 Chthoniobacter sp.
CCGCAGCGGGTCGAACGAAGCGATAAACTCCGGGACCAACGCCGCGGCTTCGCGCACGTCGAAGGACGACCGGCGGCGTCCCTTTCTTCCCGATGCCGAGCGCAATAGTTCATGGAGTGTCGCCTTCGGGTCGGGAAGGCTTTCGAGACGGTTCAGCTTCGGCAGGTCGAGCGGCTCGGTGCCATTTGGTCTTCCGGCCGCTTTGCGGATGGCCGATTTGTCGGCCAACAACCAGGCCTCGGTCATGTGAACGGGCATGACGCAGACGTGGGGAACCTTCGCGTGCGGCGCGCTGAGCAGCGCGACGGCTTTGCCGATTTGGTCGTAACGAAGCAGTGGATCCTGTTTCTCCGCATCGCGATGGATGAACAGGATATGGCAAGGCGCGACGTCTAGCGCAGTCTGGAGCTGTACCGTGAAACTCAAATCCGAGCGGAGCTCAGGCTTGGACAAAAACTCGTGCGCGATGGTATCCGGCTGGTGGGTCTCGCGGATGAGCCAGCCAAGAACCGGAAGGAGCGCTCGGTCACTCGGGCCATCGGCAAAGAGCGTGAACTGAATGTGCCGCATCGTCCTCTAAGCCAGCTTGAGCAGGAGTTGCTTCGCTTCGTCGCTGTCAATTAGCCGCGGCTTCTGTGGCGTGTCGCCGTTCGTGGCGGCGAGCGATGGGCGGAGATAAGCGAGCAGCTTCGCAAGAGAGGTGATGGGCGGACGTTCGCGCAGCCGCGCTCGCCAGGTGCCGCGCAGGCACGCGAAGCGCACCGAGGCGACCTGTTTGCCTTCACACAAGGAAGGCGCGCTCTCGGCGATCAGGAGGGCGTCGGGTTCGAGTTGCTGCACGATGGCCGGCGAATGGGTGTTGAAAATCACCTGCCGAAGCGGGTTGTCATCGCCCTCTGGAGTTCGTGTGTCGGCAGCGATGTCGCGTAGCAAACGCAGCATCGCGGGGATGCGCTGCGGGTGGATGCCATTCTCTGGTTCTTCGAGGCAAATGACGCCGCGGCTCTGCACATCGAGTTCCTTCACCAGCAGCGCGAGAAAGCGCAGCGTGCCGTCCGACAACGAGCGCGCGGGAACTTTCGTGCCGTCCTTGCCAGTGGCGAAGACGGTGAGTGTGTCAGTACGTTCGTTTTCTTCGACCTCGATATACCGGATATCACCGAGCAACTCCGCAAGGCGGTTACCGATTTCCTGATAGAGATTCGCAGCGGAGTTTTCGTCCTTCGCGGCCGCTCGCGCCAGGCGATGCAAGGTTGCGGGAAGATGCGCTCCATTCGCATCCATGCGCGGCTCCTGGCTCCGTGAATCGGCCTTGCGCATGGCGGAAGGCTCCAGTTGAAGCAATTCCCACGAACGCATCTCCGCCTTTGCGCACATCATCGTTGGATTGTCCGCTGCGGCCGACGAGAGCACCGTGCGCGGTAGCTTGCGTGCCGGACGTTCATAAGCGCGGCCTGTTCCGCGCCGTCCCTCACCGTCCTGGTGAACTTTGATAATGGTCTCACTGTTCTCACCACTTTTCGTAGCGGTCGAAATAAACGGAACTGTGCGGCGACCAAAGATCACCGAACTGCGCCATGCAGGCGAATGTTCAAAACCAAGCGCAGAAAATGCCCGGCTGATAGGCAGGGGCGTCAGCGATTCGCGGAGGATCTGAATCTCCCCGTATTGCTGACGCTCTTCGAGTGTCTCTCGATGGCAAATCTCCAACTCATAACGCACGAAGGTTGTTTTACCTTTTGCGGTCTGACCGAGGTCGTCGCTGGCCTGAGACGGTATCACCATCTCGACTGCGAAACTCGCCCGGCCCAGCTTCCCGCTTGGAGTCTGCGAGAAAATGGCCTTCGCGTCCGCGCCGCGCTCATTTTCATCGCGAACCGTCCGAGCAGCCTCGTCCAATTTTTTCTCGTCAGCCAGCGCGCCGAGAAAGCGGATTGCATCAAATAGATTCGATTTTCCGACACCGTTGCCGCCCGCGACGCATGTGAACGCATCGAAGCGAATGTCCACTTTACGCAGGTTTTTGAATCCGTCGATTTGGAGCCGGGTAATCATGGCGGACGGATTCTAGCACGCCGTGCCCTACCGGAGAAACGCCTCGTGCAGGCCGCCGTCCACGGTGATGACCTGGCCCGTGGTCTTGCTGAGGCGTTTGCTGACGAGGAGGAAGTAGGCTTCGGCCTGGTCGGCGGGGGTGATGGGCGCCTTGGTCAGGGTGCGGTCGGCGTAGAATTGCGCGAGTTTGCTGACGAGGGATTCGGTGGCTTCGTCGTCGGTGTAGGGGATGGCGTATTTCGCCAGGGAGCCGATGACG
>JAYTML010000271.1:0-4720 GCA_043728655.1 Chthoniobacter sp.
AGGACGCCGGAAAAGAGGTCGTAAAGCTGCTCGAAACTGGCCCGGTCCCCGCGCCCGATGCGCTGCAAAAGATCGATCTCGGCGGCGAGGTCGAATGAGGGGTCAGGCTCCATACTTAATGGGATTAAGTAACCGGGCCGCGCGGGGGATGGGAAGAGGGTTTTTCGCCGCGACGCGATCCGCCGGCGCGCTCAGTGACCGCGCAAAGTGAGCCAGACGAATGCGAGCAGGACGACAGCGGCGACGACCCACCAGAACTGCTGGCGGCCGCTCTTCTTTGCGCCGCCGCCGAATTCTTCCGCGACGAACTGATCGTAATCGAAATCGTCGTCGGGCGCGCCGAGACCGTCGGGCGCGGCGTCATCGCTCCAGCCGGATTTTTCGCAGGCGCCGCACTCCGGGCAGGCTTTGGCATTCGGCGGGACGTTGGCGCTGCACACCGGGCAGACGGACGGGGAGCGGCGCGGATATTTCATCGCCAAAGCCTACGCCGCGGCCATCGCAGAAGCGGCGATCTCCGCCGTCTTCGCGAGATCCTCCGAAGTGTGGGCGAGGGAGAGGAAGCCGGCCTCGAACTGCGACGGGGCGAAATAAACGCCGGCATCGAGGCAGGCGTGGAAATAGCGGGCGAAGGCTGCCTTGTCCGAGCGCTGGGCGTCGGCGAGGTTCCAGACTTCGCCGCTGGTGAAGTAGAGGCAGAACATCGAGCCGATGCGCTGGAAGACGTAATCCTTTCCCGCCTTTTTCAGCGCGAAACGCACGCCGCTTTCAAACTCCGCGCCGAGTTCCTCGAGTCGCGCCCAGCCGTTGACGCGCTCCAATTCGCGGAGCTGCGCGAGGCCGGCGGCCATGGCGAGCGGATTGCCCGAGAGGGTGCCGGCCTGGTACACGGGGCCGTCCGGCGAGAGCTGGTCCATGATCTCCGCGCTGCCGCCGAATGCCCCGACGGGCAGCCCGCCGCCGATCACTTTTCCCAGCGCCGTGAGATCTGGCGTGATGCCGCAGCGCTCCTGGTACCCGCCGCGCGCGAGCCGGAAGCCGGTCATCACCTCGTCGAAGATGAGCACCGTGCCGTACTTCGAGCACTGCTGGCGGAGGACTTCGAGGAAACCTTCGCGCGGCAGATACAGTCCCGCGTTTGCCGGCACGGGCTCCACGATGACCGCGGCGATGAGGCTGCCCTGCGCCATGAAAAGCGATCGCAGCGCCGCCACGTCGTTGAAAGGCAGCGTGATCGTCAGCTCCGCGAACGCCTTTGGCACGCCAGCGCTGTCCGGCTGCCCGTGGGTGAGCGCGCCGCTCCCGGCTTTCACGAGCAGCGCATCCACATGGCCGTGGTAGCAGCCCTCGAATTTCACGATCAGATCGCGCCCCGTGAATCCGCGCGCGAGGCGGATGCACGACATCGTGGCCTCCGTGCCGCTGTTGACCATGCGCACCTTTTTGATCGAGGGCACCCAGGTGCAAATCGTCCGCGCCATCTCGATCTCGTACGGATTGGGAATCCCGAAGCTGACCCCGCGGCTCGCCGCATCGGTGATCGCGTCGCGCACCACGCGCGGCGCGTGCCCGAGGATCGCCGGCCCCCACGTGCCCACGTAGTCGATCAGCTCATTGCCATCCACGTCCCAGATGTGGGCGCCCTCCGCGCGCTCGACGAAAAACGGGTCGCCGCCCACGCCGCGAAACGCGCGCACGGGCGAGTTCACCCCGCCGGGGATGAACCGGCGGGCTTCGGCAAAGGCGGCGGCGGACTTTGTGTGCGAGAGCATGGCGGAAGGATGGAGACGGAAGGCGGGAGGCGGAAGGCGGAAGTGCGGCGGGCCGCTTCGCCTTTCGCCTTTCGCGCTTCGCCTTTCGGTCTTAGCCTCGCGCCGTGAAAGCGCTCCCCCTTTTCCTCGCCGTCCTGCTCTCCTGCATCTCCGCGCACGCCGCTCCGTCCGGCGCAGTCGTGCGCGAGGAGGGCGCGATCTATCTGGAGGACCTGCTGCCAAAACCCGTCCGCCTCGCCACCGTGGAGGACGCGCCGATCTATTACAAAATCGACCTCGGGCGCTACCTCGGCACTTTGAAAAAGGGGCAGATCGTGGAACTGCAGGCCGTGTCCGACGGCGCGTACCGCGTGCGCGGCGTGGCCCAGCAGGGGCAGGTCGCGGGCTGGGTCGAGCCCAGGTCGCTCAACCCGCTCAAAGCGGACTTTCTCCAGAACCTGAAGCAGAACGCCGCCCGGCGTGACGAGGTGCTGGCGCTGATCGCGAAGAATGAAGTGGCCATCAATATGACGCCCGAGGAAGTCATGCAGTCACTCGGCAAGCCCGCGAAAAAATCATCGCGCCTCGACGCCAAAGGCCGGGAGGAAACGTGGGAGTTTGTGAAATACGAGCGCGTGCCGAAGGAGGTCGTGGGCCGCACCCCGTCGGGCGAACTGGTGAAGACGATCATCTACGAGAAAATACCGATCGGGAAACTCGCGGTCAGTTTCTCCAGCAATCTCGTCTCCGCGCTGGAGCAGACGGAGGGCACGCTCGATCGCGCGGCGCAGGTGCGGATCATCCCGGCCCCGTTTGTGGTCGGCTTCTGACGCGGGGCGGCGGGTCCGCTGGCAGCTTGGGCATGGACACGCTTTTGGCGCGGTGGGTATGGTGCGCGTTTTTCCAATGAGCATATTCGAAAACGCGAGGCGCGATGCGCTGACGACGCTGCAGTCACTGGACGCCGTGCGGCCCGCTCTTGAGCGGGCGGCGGAGATCGTGGTGGAGTGTCTGACGGCGGGAGGAAAGCTCCTCGTGTGCGGCAATGGCGGGAGCGCGTCGGACGGGGCGGATTTTGCGACGGAGTTCACCTGCCGCTTTGTCACGGACCGGCAGCCGTATCCGGCGATGAATCTGGCGGCGTGCGGGAGCGTGCTGACCGCGACGGGGAATGACTACGGTTTCGACGAGGTATTCGCGCGGCAGGTGCGGGCGTTCGGGCGAAAGGGGGATGTGCTGGTGGCGCTGTCCACAAGCGGGAATTCGGCGAACATCCTGTCGGCGATCGCGGCGGCGAATGGCGCGGGGATGCATACGGTCGCGCTGCTCGGGCGGGCCGGTGGCCGGGCGCGAGGGCTGGCCCAGGTGGAGTTGGTCGTCCCGTGCGAGGTGACGGCGCGCATCCAGGAGGCGCACAAGTTTCTCCTCCACGTACTGTGCGAGATGGCGGAGGCGGGAGGGCTGCTGGGCAAGTAGCAGCATGCTTCCGCCCGCGACTGCCGCTACTTCTTCGGCGCTGGCGCTGGCGCCTTTGGCTTCTTCACAGGCGGGTTCGGCACCTTGCCCATTTCGTCTTTCATGCTGGGCGGGTCAAAGGCCTCGGCGATGACTTCGGCGCCTTTGAAGACTTTGACGCCATAGCCGGTGAAGCGGTTTCCGGAGGCTTCGACCTTCTTTTTCTTGTCGAAGTGCTCATCGATGAGCGTGGCGGACTTTGTGGCGCTGGTGAGCGTCTGCTCGGTGCCTGGGTGGAGCGTGGTGGTCATGTCGCCGGTGGCGATGACCGTGTTGTCGTGGGATTTGGGTCCGCGTCCGAAGAAGGCATAGACGAGGCGCAGGTCGAGGCTCTCGGCGGCACCGCTGGCGATGGTGATCTTGAGGGTGCGCTGCTGGACCTTCTTGTCTTTGGAGTTGTCGGATTTCGATTCCTGCTCCACGCGGATGCGGACGGCGCTGGCTTCGGCGCGGGCCGTGGAGAGGAAGGAGGCGGCCGCGAACGCGGCGGCGGCGAAAAGGAGGGCGGGGAGTTTCATGGTGGCGATATAGCTGGGGCGGATGGCGGAGGCAGTGGAGATGGCGGCTTACGCGAAGTCGAAAATGGTGGCGCGCAGGCAGTTTGGCTTGAATGCCTTTTCTACAAAGTCGAGGTGGAGCGGGTGGACCTGATAGGCCTCCTCGGCGGCCTTGTCCTCAAACTGGAGGCAGAGCGCGACCTGGTAGCTCTGATCGACGACATCGCGATGGCTCGGCACCATGCGGCCGACGTGGAAGCTCTTGGCGAGCGGGATGGGGCGCAGGTATTCCTCCGCGCCGGCGATGAGGGCGTCTGCGGCGTTGGGGATTTCGGGCTTGGTCCAGAAGATGACGATGTGGGAGAGCATGGGAGGCGTGGATGGATGATGGATTGCTGGAGGGAGGATGTGTTATGCGAGGGAAGGCTGTGTCATCAATCCACGAATCCGATAATCCATCGCAGTCCCGCTCTCATCCCGCATGCACCTCCCGCGTCTTTTCACCATCGGCCTACTCGCGCTCCTCGCCGGGTGCCAGTCGCTCGACAATCCGTTCGCCGGTTTCCGCCCGTTCAAGACCGGGCATGACGCGCGCACTTTCAACGTGCAGACCGGCGAATACGAATGGCCCAGGGACGCGGCGCCGCGCCCGCGCACTCGGGGCGCGCGTAAAACCGCCGCGCCCGCGGCGGCGGGGGATGGGAGGGAGTACGACTTGCAGAGGCGGGAGTTCGCGGAGCCTGATCCGCGGCGGTGAGTGGCGGAGCCGGGCGGCGCGATTCCCGCCATCAGATTACCAGCTACGGCCCGGTGAGCTGGGGAAAGGCGACCTGCTTTTCCTGGCGCAGAAGTTTCGCGCAGCGCGCGGAAAGGCGGGGCGATGGGGCGCGCGGATTCCAGACACGCGGGGCGGGGAGTAGCGCGGCGAGCATGGCGCACTGCTCGCGGGTGAGCGCG
>JAYTML010000272.1:0-5230 GCA_043728655.1 Chthoniobacter sp.
GCCTGTAGCGAGATGCGCGCGATGACTGACGAGGCCGGATGGGTGCAAACGAGCATGCGTGTATTGTCGCCCGGGCGGCTTGAGTTTTGCAGTGGGCGCTACCGAGGCTGGAGGCGGGTCTCACTCTTTCTCCACCGGCTTTTCTGGCTGAGGCTTATTCGATGAAGGGGCTCGTTTCCATGCCTCAGGTCGCACGATCTGTTTTGCAGCTTCGAGTTTCTCGCGCAGCGCCGGATAGGGGACCTCCTGCACGCTTACACTTTTGTCGATGGCCAGGCCGGCGGCGATGGCGGCGCTCTGGCTCACAGCCATGAAGACCGGCTCCATGCGTATGGAACCATGCGCGACGTGCGTGGCGGAAAGGCAGATGGGGGAGAGGAGGTTTTCGCACTCGCCCTTTTTCGGGATGATCGAGCGATAGGAGATGCCGTACGGCCTTGGTGGCACGCGCCAGATGACGCCCTCGTTCTGCACTTTGCCGTTCTCGGTGACGATGTGTTGCACGCAGTGCGAGTCCATGCCGAAGGAGCCGAGTGCGACGGGGTCGGGGGCTTTGCGGGTTCCCGCGCAGTCGAGCTGCGTCATCACGTAGTCGGTCACCATGCGTCGTGCCTCGCGGATGTAGATCATCCATGGCCAGCCGCCGTTGTCGGTGAACTCGTCCTTTGGCAGTCCGTAGGAGGCGGTGCGCTGGCGGATCCTTTCCGGCACGCGCGGATTGTTCGACATCGTCCACAGGAAGCCGCGGATGTAGGTTTCGTGGGCCTTTTCGATCTCGCGGCCGCGCTCGTAGCTGGCCTCGGGATAGTCCCAGTTGGCGCCGACATAGTCGGACCCGACGGCGTGCATGTTGTTCCAATCGACCTTCTGTCCCGGGCCCGCCAGCGGCTCGACGAGTGCGGGAAGGCGCATGTCGCCAGCGTCGAAATTCCGCAGCAGCAGTTCGTGATCGATTTCGCGGTAGCCGGGCGGCTTTTCAATGGGGATGCGGTTGTCCGGATTCGACGTCAGGCAGACGCGGTAGTTGTACGCTTGGATCTTTTTGTCGCCCTGGCCGTTCGTGAGGCCTTCGATCTTGTTTACGTGCGGGAGCAGCCCGCTGGTCGGGTCGCCGGGCTTCACGTAGGGGTCCACTTCTTTCACAAAATGATCCTTGTCCTTCTGTCCGTAATGGACACGCGGGTTGGTGTCTCCGCGCCGCACGCCGTTCATGTCCTCGCCGTATTGGCTCTCCGGCTCGCGTCCGACGGTGTAGGTCACGCCCGCCGCCCCCATGAGATCGCCGACATAGGTCGCATCGATGAACATCTTGCCGCGATAGGTCTTACCACTGAGCGTGGTGATGGCCTTGATGCGCTTGCCTTCCATCGTCACGCCCTTGCCGGAAGTGCGGTCGAGCATCTCGTTGTAAACCACGGTCACTCCGGCGTCCGCGATCATCTGCTCGAACACTGTCTTTCCGACATGCGGCTCGAAACTGCGGACGAAATCTGTTCCGTAAGCCTTGGCGACGCCACGGTAGAACTCTGCAGCGATGCCTCCAAAGGTGCCCTGTTTGCCGAGAAAATCGGTCGCGCCGAGTCCGCTCGCACTCATGCCGCCGGCGAAGGCTGTGGGATTCACCCAAATGACCGAGCGTCCCTCGCGCTTCGCGGAAATGGCCGCAACGACCGCGCCGGAGGAATCGCCATACACCACGACATCATGGTCGGATTGGCCGCTGGCAATCAGCAAAGGGAATGTGAGACATGCGATGAGCGCTGGCAGCGTTTTATTCATTCGCGACGTTGTTTTCGAAGAATGGAATGAGTTGGGCCGACAAAAAGATGTGCGGTAAAAAACGAGCTGAGAACAAGTTCCCATTTATCACGGCACATCCTTTTGCCGGAAGAGAAGGCCTATCCATCCTTGTTCTTCTTGCCGGTCGTTAGCGTGGACAGGAAGGCGACCGGATCGCGCAGCTCCCGAGTGGCCCGAAACCGCTTCATGGTGAGCGGGATGACTTTAAAAGAGTGATTCGATCCAGGCATTACGGAGTCTTGGAGGCCTTCGTGTTCGGAATCGGTATGCCCTGTCCTGCGATTTCGGCTTTGGGGCCGTAACTGTCCGGGTTGCTGAGCAGGCGTGGCGCGGCGGGCACGGCCTGCTTGTCGCCTTGGGCTTTCATCCACGCGTCGAGTTCGGCGCGGAGACTGGAGAGGG
This sequence comes from Chthoniobacter sp., assembly GCA_043728655.1. Classification (GTDB taxonomy): domain Bacteria; phylum Verrucomicrobiota; class Verrucomicrobiia; order Chthoniobacterales; family Chthoniobacteraceae; genus Chthoniobacter. Next base: position 2,203 of record JAYTML010000272.1, read on the forward strand.
TCTTTGCGTGCTGCGGATCGGCGGCGAGGTTGCGCTGCTCGTGCGGGTCGGCGGCGAGATCGTAGAGTTCCTCGGCGGGACGTGCGTGGTAACGCTTCAAGATCGCAGCAGCCTGCGGATCGGTCTTCGCTGCGGCTTCCCAGGTGGAGAAGAATGCGCGCTGGCCGAGTTCGCCCGCAACGAGATCGATGTGCGTGGTGAAGGCGAATTCGGGATGCAGGTTGCGGATGTATTTCCAACGGTCGTCGCGCACCGCGCGGCTGGGATAGACGTTCACGTCTTTGTCGTTGGAGTGGACGGTGAAAATGCGGTCGCGGTGTGCGCGAGCCACGCCGCGGAGCACCGGAAGAAAGGAGCGGCCATCGATGTCGGCCGGTGCCTTGCCGTCGGCGGCTTCGAGGAGCGTGGGCAGGAAGTCGGGCCACTGCACCATTGCCGAGGTGCGCGTGCCGGGCTTCACCACGCCGGGCCACGCGACGATGAGCGGCACGCACACGCCGCTTTCGTAGAGGTTCCATTTGCAGAAGGGCCACTGCGCGCCGTGATCGGAGCTGAAAAGGAAGAGGGTTTCCTTTGGCAGATGCGCGCGAACGGCATCGAGGATGACGCCGAGATCGTCGTCGCCCTTCGTTACGGCGGCAGCGTATTTCGCGCGCCACTCGCGCGTCGCCCGCGTATCGATGTTTCCGGCGGGAAGCGGCAGCTTGGCTGGATCGTAGCCAATGCCTTCCTGCGGCCACGGGACGTGCGGCCAGTTGCTGCCGACGAAGAGACACAGTGGCTTCGCTCCATCGCGCGGACGATTTTTCAAGAACTCCGCCGCCGCCTGGATGCCTGCATGGTCATGGAAAGTGTAGTTGGCGAAGTAATCGAAGCCATAGTCTTCCGTGTGTTTGTAGTGCGAGACCTTCCCGAATGCGACGACCTCGTAGCCGAGTTCCTGAAAATACGCGGGCCACTTCTTGATCTCCGCGCGCGGCTTGCTGTGATTCGCCTCCGCGCCATTGCGCGCGGGCATGAGTCCGGTGAGCAGCGCCGCGCGACTCGGTGCGCAGCTCGGCGAGGCTGCAAACGCGCGTTCGAAGGTGAGTCCGGCATCCGCGAGCCGCTGCATGTTCGGCGTGCGAATGCCCTGGCCGCCGTAGGGCGCGCAGTCGAGCTGGCTTTGGTCGTCGGTGAGGAAGACGACGAGGTCGGGGCGCGTGGCAGCGTGCGCAGACGATGGCAGACAGAATGAGGTAAGCAGTGTGAGCAGGACGACGGTAACGTGGGATTTCATGAGTGATGTGGCTTTATCGGTTGAAAAGCAGGGAGGCTAATTTCGGCTGTTGCAGGGTGGACCGGTAGGCCACCAAGTCTCGCATTTCCCGAGCGGCAAGAATCAGCATCATGGGCGGCATGACGCCGACGGGCTTGGTCATGGTTTTAATGGTCGCTCTTGGGAAGGTCGAGAGCTGGCCGTCGGGGCTCTTGAGAACGACGGCTCCTTTCGTGTCGGACATTTGGGTTCCGGCGATGGATCGTCCGGCGCTCAGTTCAAGCATGTGCACGCCGTATCCCGGAGCGACCCTAGCCTGCGGGTCGAGCATGGACTCGAGAAGCTCCGCACGGGTGAGGCGGGTGGGCGAAGCGGTTCTGACGCGTGAAGAGGATCTTCTTCAGGCCGGATGCGTCGGAAAACTTCTCGGCGCTGGGCGGCCCGCCAGCAGCGTCAATCGGGTTTTCGCCATACTTTGTCCGCCATCCGCCGATGGAATCGAAGTTTTCCAACGCGAAACCGAGCGGATCAATTGTTTGATGGCAGCCGCAGCAGTTCGGCGATTCGCGATGCTTGCTGAGCAGCTCGCGGATGGATTTGGCTCCGCGGACATCGGGATCGATCGCAGGCGCTTTATCGGGCGGCGGTGGGGCGGCGTACCGCGGATGTTTTCCAGCAAAAACACGCCGCGCACGACGGGTGAGGCCTGCGCCCAGCGCGGGGCGAGAAATTTGAATTGCCGATGCTCGGGAGTTTCAGCGGCGGTGGACACGCTGGAGAATTATCACACGCGGATGACCTTTCGAGCGCGGCGGTACAGCTCGGCGTGGTGAAAGGCCCGGTTCGTCGGGTAGGAAAAACGCGAAAAATGGGAGACAGAGCTAGTCGCCAAATGACAGTAGCGACGGTAAAGATTGCCCTTAGCTATGCTCTTAGTTTGAGCATACCTGCTCCGCAACACCCTGATAATCAGAGTGGCGGATGGGGGGGATTCGAACCCCCGTTACGTAAGAGCAAAAGTGACGGGCCGCGAACCCGCATAAACACAAGACTCTGTGGATTGGATAACTTCTAAAACGTCCTTGTCTGTGGTTACTCCTGTTGTTACCTTGCCGGCATGGCCAGCGTTCGCAAACATCCGAAAAGTAAGTATTGGCGCGTCTGTTACACGCTGGCCGATGGCCGGCGGGTGCAAGAATCGGCCAAGCTCACGAACCGCACTTCCGCGCAACGGCTGGCGAACGCTTTGGAGAGCGAGGCGCGGGCGGGCTTGAACGAGCGCGACGCGCGCACACTGGCCGCGCGATTGCATGAGCGGAGCGGCCTGAGCGAGCATCACGCGCGGAAGATGGTGGGTGCGCTATTCGAGCGGCTCGGCGGGCGCTGTCTCGCGGCGGCGAGCGTCGCCGACTACTTCGCGCAGTGGCTCGCCCGCAAGCGCGCGGAAGTTTCGCCAGCGACCGCGCAGAAGTATTCGGAAGTTACCCGCCACTTCCTCGCCTTTCTCGGCGACGGCGCGCGGCGCGACATGACGACGATCACAAGCCGGGAGATTGCGGCCTTCCGCGATGACATGGCCGCACGGCTCGCCGTGGGGAGCGTGAATGTAGCTTTGAAGATCGTCCGCATAGTCTTTGGCGACGCGGCCAAGGCGAAGCTCGTCAGCGCGAACGAGGCCGCGTCTGTGCCGATCTTGAAAGCCAGCGCCGAGCGCGCGGCCCGCCGTCCTTTCACCGATGCCGAGTTGCGGCGCGTGCTCGCCGTCGCGCC
>JAYTML010000273.1:0-5869 GCA_043728655.1 Chthoniobacter sp.
GGCATCGTCACCGCCGAGGATGTCTCGCTCGGCAAACCCGACCCCGAGGTCTTCCTCACCGCCGCCGCCCGCATCGCGCGTCCGCCCGAGCGCTGCGTCGTCTTCGAGGACGCGCACGTGGGCATCGCCGCCGCCCGCGCCGGCGGCATGCGCGTCGTCGGCGTCGCCACCACGCATCCCGCCGGCGAACTGACCGCCGCCGACATCGCGGTTTCCCGGCTCGACGAGCTGCAGCCCGCCACGCTCGCCGCGTGGTTTCCCGGGTAGCGGCCTCCCGGCGGAGGGAAGCGCTCCTGCGCGTCCCCAATCTCGCTGGGGATGGGGACACGCGGGAGCATGCCCCCCTCATTTTTGAATCCCGGCCTAAGCAAATCCCCTGCGACTGATTTTCTACGCAGACGTATCATTTGCGCGCGTTCGATTCGCCGCTTATGTGTGCGCGTTCCAAATCCGATTCCCCGTCGCTCCCCGCATGAAAAAAACAGCAGTCATCCTCGCCCTTGCCGCCCTCGCCGGGAGCGGTTGGTTCCTTTTTGGCGGCAGGACACCGAGGGCAGCGGCGGCCGATGCCGTGGGCGACAAGCTCATCGCGCGCGTGGAAAAGCGGGACATCGAGTCGAGCATCGACGTGAGCGGCGACGTGACGCCCGCGTTCCAGCTCGATGTGAAGTCCGAGGTCGGCGGCAGGCTCAAGCGGATGCATGTCGTTCCCGGCCAGACCGTCAAGGAAGGCGACCTGCTGGTGGAGATCGACGATCGGGATCTGCTCTCGGAAAAGGAGAGCGCGCTGACGGAGATCGAGGGAGCGAAACTCTCGATGGAAAAGTCGAAGAAGAACTTTGAGCGCTCGCGCAATCTTTTCGAGGAGAAGCTCGTCAGCCGGGAGGTCTTCGACAATCTGACCGCGGAGTATGAAATCGCGCAGAACGGTCTCGTCAAAGCGCAGCGCAAGCTCCAGCTCGTGGAGGACCGCCTGCGGAAGACGAAAGTCCTTTCGCCCACCGACGGCACCGTCCTGACGGCGCCCGTCATCGAGGGGCAGGTCGTCATCGCCGCGGCGAGCGTGAACAACGGCACGACGCTGATGACGATCGCGAACCTCTCGAAGCTGCTGATCGAGATGCACATCAACCAGGTGGACAAGGCCAAGCTCGCGCTCGACAAGGTGGTTCAGATTCGCGCAGAGGCGCTCAAGGACGAGGAAATGGAGGCGCGCATTTCCTTTATCGCGCCGATCGCCACGACGAAGAGCAGCGTGAAGGGATTCCAGGTGCAGGCGCTGATCGACAAGCCGGACCGGCGGCTGAGCCCAGGGATGACGGTGACGCTGAATGTCCCCATCGCCCGCTCCGACGATGCGATCAGCGTGCCGGTGACGGCTGTTTTCAAAAGCGAGGGAAACAAGAAGGTCGTCTATGTCAGAAACGGCGGCGGCACCGAGAAGCGCGAGGTCAAAGTCGGCGTCACGAACATCGACCACGCCGAGATCCTGAACGGCGTCAAAGAGGGCGAGCAGATACTGCTCATCGAGCCGGCCAAGGTGCCGAAACGGTCATAGGAAATGGTGTCAGGTGCCAGGTGTCAGTGAACCTCTTTCGCACCCGGATACTCCACTTGTGCCCACTCTGACTTTTTTCCCGCGATGGCGCTCATAGAACTCCGCGAAGTCACCAAACGCTACCGCGTCGGCGAGCAGGAAATCGTCGCGCTCGACGGCATCGACCTCGACATCGCGCAGGGCGAGTACGCGGCGATCATCGGGCCGAGTGGCAGCGGAAAATCCACGCTCATGCACCTCCTCGGCTGCCTCGACACGCCGACCACCGGGCGCATGACGATCGACGGCATCGACGCCAGCCGCGCCGGCGGCAACCGCCTTTCCGAACTGCGCAATGCCAAGATCGGCTTCGTCTTCCAGTCCTTCAATCTGCTGCCGAAATTCAACGTCCTGCAAAACGTCGAGCTGCCGATGATCTACGCCAATGTCAGCGCGAGCGAACGCAAGAGCCGCGCTCTCGCCGCCATCGACCGCGTGGGCCTTTCCAACCGAATAAAGAACACGCCGCTCCAGCTCAGCGGCGGCCAGATGCAGCGCGTGGCCATCGCCCGTGCGCTGGTGAATGACCCGCGCATCATTTTCGCCGACGAGCCGACCGGCAATCTCGACTCGACGACCGGCGAATCCATCCTCGCGCTCTTCCAGGAACTCAGCTCGCAGGGCCGCACCATCGTCCTCGTGACGCATGACAATGACATCGCGTCCCACACCCCGCGCCGGATCGAGATGCGCGACGGGAAGATCGTCGGCGATACGCGGAGGACTCCTGACCCCGTCTCCCCATGAAACTCTGGCTCTCTCTCCTCATGGGGCTGAAGGAAATCGGGGCGCACAAATTTCGCAGCATCCTGACGATGCTCGGCATCATCCTAGGTGTCGCCAGCCTGCTCACGACCTTCGCGCTGACCGCGGGGATCGCCCACGGCATGCGCGATTTCATGACGCAGATCGGCGGCATCGAGAAGATCGACGTCACCAAACAGGATCCGCCCGAAGAGCAGAGCAGCTTCGCCGAAATCTCTCCCGGCGCGACCGTCGCCGACGCGGAGATCATCCGGCAGCGCGCGGACCTCGTGAATTATGTCTCCCCCGTATCCGAGCTCGGCAACGCCGCCCTCACCCGTGGGAACCAGACGTTTCGCGCGCAGGTGTACGGCTGCTGGCCGGATTTCGCCCACATCAACAAGCATGAGATCGCCACCGGCCGCCTCCTCAGCCAGATCGACCTGGACGAGGCGCGCCACGTCTGCCTCGTCGGCCGCTCCATCGTCGAGAAACTCTGGCCTGGGCGGAAGGACTACAATGCCGTGGGCGAGTCCATCCTCATCAGCGGGCGGCCTTTCACCATTGTCGGTATCTTCAGTTTCTACGAGCGCGAGGAAGACCGGCTCCGCCGCGAGCGCGGCGAACCGCCGAAGGGCGGCCAGTTCAGCCGCGGCGGCAACAAGCGCTCGGGCGGCTGGGATCCCTTTTTCCGGAAGAACACGAGCGTGCAGATCCCCATCACCACGATGTTCTACGACTACAAGTCGGCGAACGTCGTGGGCTCCGTGGACCAGGGGCCGAACTACCGACTGGACCAGCTCATCTTCCAGGTGAACGACGTCAGCCAGTTTCAGGACGCGCTCGACCAGACGCGCGCCCTGCTCACGGCCACGCATCGCGGCATTGAGGATTTTGCCTTCACTACGAGGGAGGAGTGGTTCGACAACATGGAGCGCAGCATCAAAAGCACGCGCGTCAGCGGCGGCCTCATCGCCTGCATCAGCCTGATCGTCGGCGGCATCGGCATCACGAATATCATGCTCGCCTCGATCACCGAGCGCATCCGCGAGATCGGCGTGCGGCGCGCCATCGGCGCGAAAGGGCGCGATATTTTCCTCCAGATCATCGTGGAGAGCAGCGTCATCGGTGTCTGCGGCGGCGTGTTCGGACTGGGCGCGGCGTTTGGCCTGCTGCGGCTCATCGCCAAGCTCACCGAGAGCGAGAACACGCCCATCGTCGAGCCGGGGGCGATTCTGATCAGCTTTGGCTTCGCCGTCGCCATCGGCGTGCTCAGCGGCTTTTACCCGGCGCTCCGGGCGAGCCGCCTCGATCCGATCGAGGCGCTGCGCTACGGGTAGGGCTTCAGCGCGCGAGGTAAAAACGCTCCGCGTTCCCGCCGAGCACCTTTGCCTGCGCCTCGGTGGAAAGCGGGGCGATGTAGTCGCGCACGAGCGCGAAAACCCGAGCGTAATCGGAGGCGAGGAGGCACACCGGCCAGTCGCTCCCAAACATCAGCCGGTCCTCGCCGAAGGCCGCGAACACGACATCGAGGTAGGGACGGATGTCGGCGGGCTGCCACGCTTTCATATCCGCCTCGGTGACCATGCCGGAGACTTTGCACAGCACATTGGGCGACTGCGCCAGCTCGCGGAGCTGCTCGCGCCACGGCGAGAGCATGCCGGCCTTGATCGGCGGCTTGGCGATGTGATCGAGCACGAAGCGCTGATCGGGAAAGCGGCGCGCGAGGGCGATCGCCGAGGGAAGCTGGCGTGGCTGGATGAGGATGTCGTAGGTCAGGCGGTGCGCCCGGAGCATCCCGATGCCGCGCAGGAAATCCGCGCCGAGCATGAAGTCATTGTCCGGCTCGTCCTGCACGACGTGGCGCACGCCGACGAAGCCCGGATGCTGCGCCAGCTCCGCGAGGTCGTCGCCGACCTTTGGCGAGCGCAGGTCCGCCCAGCCGACCACGCCTTTGATGACCGGCGCATGATCCGCCAGCGTGAGCAGCCAGCGGCTTTCCTCCACGGTCTGCCGCGCCTGCACTGCGATGCAGCCGTCGAGCCCGGCGGCGGCGAGCAGCGGCGCGAGATCCGGCGGCAGCCAGTCCCGATGAAGCGGCGAGCCCTTTGGAATCCACGGATACTGCGCGGCGTCGTAACTCCAGAAATGCTGGTGGGAATCGAGTTTCATCGGATGCGGTGCGGTCCCCATTTTTCATGGGGAGCGGGTGAAAGTCCACGCATCCCGCCGCGGCTCACGGCTGGATCTCCACCTCCGTGCCGACCGGCACGCGGGAGTAGAGACCGATGATGTCCTCATTGGCCATCCGCACGCAGCCAAAGCTGGCGGGCGAACCGAGGCGGGACTCGGCATTGGTGCCGTGGATGTAGATGTATCGCTCGTAGGTGTTCGCGTTGCCGGCATCGAGGCCGGCGAGCCATAGGATGCGTGTCTGCACATGATCGTGGTCATCGCCTTCCTCGCCGATGCGGCCGGTCGGCACGCGGCTGACGAAAATCTCGCCGGGCACAGCGCCGTCGCCGTGCTTTTCCTCGATGCGGAAACGGCCGGTCGGCGTCTTGTTGCTGCCCGGCTCGCTGCCGAGGCCGAAGCGGGAGGTGGAGATGACGTAGCGGCGCACGAGCGCGCCGGCATCGGTCAGGTCGAGCGTTTGGGAAGGGACATGGACGAGGATTTGCATGGTGCGGGGCGTGACTGTGGCACTTGCCACGAGGCTCTGGGCATTCTAGCTTCCGCCTCCTTTTTTATGAGCAAAAACTTACACGTCGCGATTGTCGGGGCCACTGGAGCTGTCGGGGTGGAGATGATTAAGACGCTGGAGAAGCGCAACTTTCCCGTGAGCCAGCTCACGCTGCTGGCGTCCGCGCGGTCGGCGGGAAAGACGCTGCCGTTCCGCGGGGAGGAAGTGGTGATCAAGGAGCTGCGCGACGACTCGTTCGTCGGCGTGGACATCGCGCTGTTCAGCGCGGGCGGGGATATTTCGAGAAAATACGCGCCGATCGCGGTGCAGGCGGGCGCTGTCGTGGTGGATAACTCGAGTGCATTTCGCATGGAGTCGGACGTGCCGCTGGTCGTTCCGGAGATCAATGGCGCGGACGTGAAGAAGCACAAGGGCATCATCGCGAACCCGAACTGCACCACGGCGATCACGCTCATGGCGCTGTATCCGCTGCATCAGGAATTCCGCGTGAAGCGCATCTTTGCATCGAGTTATCAGGCGGTCAGCGGCACGGGCGCGCAGGCGATCGAGGAGCTGCGTGCGCAGGTCGAGGCCATCGCTGCCGGACGGCCGGTGGAGAAGAAAGTCTATCCGCACCAGATCGCATTCAACGTCCTGCCGCATGTCGATAGCTTCCTCGACTCCGGCTACACCAAGGAGGAGATGAAGATGCAGAATGAGGGCCGCCGGATCATGCATCATCAGACCTTCAAGGCGTCCGTGACCTGCGTGCGCGTGCCGGTTTACCGCGCGCACAGCGTGGCGGTGAGTGCCGAGTTTGAGCGTCCCATTTCGCTCATGGACGC
>JAYTML010000274.1:0-1798 GCA_043728655.1 Chthoniobacter sp.
GCCCAGTTGTCCCGAAAATCCGTGCTCGTCCCCGTCTTGCACGCCACGAGGAAATCAAACCGCAGCGCCGAGTGCATGCCGAACGAAGGCGTGCGCGCCGCGTTGTCACTCAGCATGTCCGCGATCAGCCACGCGCAATTCCGCGTCTCGGCCGTCGGCCGTTGCGCGTCGGGCGCTGAGCGCTGGTCACTCCCCTCCCGCAGCACACGCCATGGCTTCCACTCCCCGCCGCGCGCCAGCGTCGCATACGCATTCGTCAGCTCGATCAGCCGCGCCTCCGCGTTCCCGATCGTCAGCCCCAGCCCGTAGGTTTCCGCCGAGCGCTCCAGCGTCGTCATCCCCCACCCGCGCAGCCGCTCCTGCAGCGGCGCTGCGCCGCCGACAGACGCCAGCACTTTCACCGCCGGGATGTTCAGCGAATTCGCCAGCGCCATCCGGTAGCGCACCGGGCCGTTGCACCGCCTGCTGTAGTTCTCCGGCCGATACAGCCCCGTCGAGGTCGCGAAAAGCGCGGGCACATCCGCGACCACGGTCGCCGGCGTCGCGCCGCGCTCCAGCGCGAGGAGGTAGGTGAAAGGCTTGAGCGTCGAGCCTGCCGAGCGCCGCGCCGTCGCCCCGTTCACCTGGCCAGTGCCAGGCGCGAAATAGTCCCCCGACCCCACCAGCGCGAGCACTTCGCCCGAGCGGTTGTCCAGCACCACCACCGCCGCGTCCCGCACGTTCTGTCCGCGCAGCTTCGCCAGCCGCTCGCGGACCGTGTCCTCGGTGAAGCGGTTCAGATCGAGGTCCAGCGTCGTCGCGATCTCCGGCCCCGCGCCTGCTACCAGCTCGCGCAGCGCGAGATCGACGAAATGCGGCGCGCGGAAAAGTCGGCGCGGCGGCAGAAGGCGCAGTGTCTCCTGCGTCGCGCGCCCGCTCTGCTCCGCGGTCAGCCAGCCGTTGTCGCGCATCCGCCGCAGCACCGTTTCCTGCCGGCGTTTCGCGGCGGCAAAAGCCGCGTGAGGATTCAGCCGCTTCGGATTCTTCGGCAGCCCGGCGATGAATGCCGCCTCCGCGTCGCTCAGATCCGCGAGCGGCTTGCCGAAATAGTAACTCGCCGCCGACGCGCAGCCCACATTCAGATTTCCAAAATCCAGCCGGTTCAAATACGCCGCAAGAATCCGCTCCTTCGTCCACACCTGCTCCAGCCGCAGCGCCTGCGCGGTCTCGATCGCTTTCGTCCGCCATGTGCGCGGCCTCGGCTCCGAGAGCTTGACGAGTTGCTGCGTGATCGTCGAAGCGCCCGAGGTCACCCGCGTGTGCCGCGCATTCCCCACCACCGCGCGCGCCAGCGCCAGCACGTCCACGCCGCGATGCTCAAAGAACCGTTTGTCCTCCGCCGCGAGCATCGCCTGCACGAGATTTGCGGGCACTTCCGCAAACGGCACCTCCCGCGCAAACCGCTCCTCCACCCGCGCCTCCCGCAGCGTCGCGCCGTTGCGATCCGCGAACTCCAGACTCTGCGCCCGCGGCCGCAGCAGCGCCGCCGGCAGCGGCACAAACTTCAGCCCCACCCACGCGACGGCCATCAACGCGAGCACCGCGCAAGCGGCGATGCGTGCCGCCTTCCATGCCTTCGCCTTCATTTCAGCGGCAGGCTCGTGAGCTGCACCGTCTCCGTCATCCCGAAGCGCTCCGGATGATACATCTCCTCGATCTTCGCCGCCGGGGCCGTCGCCGTCCCCGCCGCGCGCACCCTGGCGAGATAGCGGATCGTGTACTGCCCCGGATAGATCGAGTCCGCGAAGAACAGCGCGCG
>JAYTML010000275.1:0-7014 GCA_043728655.1 Chthoniobacter sp.
ACGGCGGAAAAGACACTGTCGCCGGCCTTGGGGTCGCCGTCCTTTCCGTCGTCGCGCATCGGGACAGGCGTCCACGCCTTTTCATATTCCTCGTCGGTCTTGCGCAGGTACTTTCCCGGCTCGACGACCTGGTAGAGCAGAGTCACGCCTTTCACCCCGCCAAGCGCGACGACGCGCGCCGCGACCCGCACCGGCTCGCCGGCCTTTGGCTGGGCCGGCGCGTGGCCGATGGCGCTGATGCTCGGCGGCGCGACATCCACACTGGTCGAGTTTTTTTCGCCGGGGGTCGGTTTGCCCACCTCATTCTTGCCGGGGACGGATCCCGAGCTGCGCCATGAACTGCCCGCGAGATGATCCATCGTGGGGTTGATGAGCTCCAGCGACGCGCCCTCACCGTCCGCCGCCGTGGGCCACGGAAAGCCGGTCCCAAACTTCACCTTGTCGATGACCGTCTCCTTCGCGTCCACGAGGATCAGCGCTTCGCCGCTGTTCTTGAGCTTCCCCTTCCACGGTCCGAGCGCCTCTTTGCCAAAGGCGGCCTTGAAACCAGCCGGGTTCTTCGCAATGACGAGATAGCCTCCGGCGGCTATCTTCGTCCCCTCGGGAAAGCTGTATTTCACCCCATCGGTGAACTGCCATCCCGTGAGCATGATCTCAGCGGCGGTGGGGTTGAAAAGCTCGATGAACTCAGATGGCGAGGTCTTGTCCTTGGGGTGGTAGTGGATCTCATTGATGCACACGCTCGGAGCGGCGCAGGCGGCTCCGGCGGCGATGAGGAAAAGGACCGCCGTCAGGCGGATGAACCGGGACATGGAAGACAGGCGGGCGAGGATTCGGCGAGGGTTCACGGGAAAAGCGCGGATTTCTTACATCGCGGTCTGACACGCTGCAAGGAGTGTCAGCGCAGGAAAGGCGAAAGGCCGCCGCCCCTTTCGGGAGCGACGGCCTTTCGGTGCAAATGCCGGGGAAAATTGCCCCGCAAATTTATTCCTGAGTCGGAGCCGAAGGCTGGGCGCTGTCGCCAGGGCGGTATTCCGGGTAAGCCGGGCGCGGGGCGGGCGCTCCGCCGCCTTCTTCGATGCGGGGCTCGCGGCGCTCGCCGCCCTGGTATGCGGGGCGGTCGCCGCCACGCTCGTCGCGGCGCGGGCCACGATCACCACCGCGGTCGCCACCACGGCCACCACGATCTCCGCCGCGGTCGCCACGATCACCACCGCCACGGTATTCGCGGCGCTCGCCGCCGCCGTCGCCACGTTCCATGGAAGCGGCGGGTGCCGAGCCCATGCTTTCGCCACGCTCCTGCATGGCGGCTTTGCGGCTGAGTTTGACGCGGCCTTTTTCGTCCACGCCGATGCACTTGACCCAGATGAGATCGCCCACTTTGAGGATGTCCTCGACGCGGTTCACGCGGAAGTCCGCGAGCTCGCTGATGTGAACCATGCCGTCCTTGCCGGGCATGACTTCGACGAAGCAGCCGAACTCTTTGATCGTGACGATGCGGCCCTGATAGACGCTGCCGATCTCGATGTCCTTGGTCATGCCTTCGATGATCTGCTTGGCGCGAGCGAGCGAGTCGGCGCTCGACGAGTAGATGTGGATGCTGCCGTCGTCCTCGATGTTAATCTCGGCGCCAGTCTCGGCGACGATGCCTTTGATGGTCTTTCCACCAGGGCCGATGATGAGGCCGATCTTGTCCACGGGGATGCGGATGGTCTCGATGCGCGGCGCGTACTGGCTCATCTGGGCACGCGGGGCGGCGATGACGGCGTCCATGACGGCGAGCACTTTCATGCGCGCGTCGCGGGTGCGATAGACGGCTTCCTCCATGAGCTTCAGCGAGATGCCGGGGAGCTTGAGGTCGAGCTGGAAACCGGTGACGCCGGTGTCGGTGCCGCAGAGTTTGAAGTCCATGTCGCCGAAGTGATCTTCGCTGCCGATGATGTCGGTGAGCATGGTGTAGCGCTCGAGATGACCGCCTTCGCTGAACTCAGTGACGAGGCCGCACGAAATACCGGCGACGCTTTTCTTGAGCGGCACGCCAGCGTCGAGCAGGGCGAGGACGCCGGAGCAGACGGACGCCATCGAGGTGGAGCCGTTGGACTCCATGACTTCGGACGAAACGCGGACGGCGTACGGGAAATCCTGCACGCTCGGGAGGACGGGCGCGACCGAGCGCTCAGCGAGAGCGCCGTGGCCGATCTCGCGGCGTCCGGGCGAACCGGTGCGGCCGGTTTCACCGACGGAGAACGGCGGGAAGTTGTAGTGCAGGATGAAGCGCTTGGTCTTCTCGCCGCCGGTGTAGCCGTCGAGGTCCTGGGCTTCGTCGCTGGGCGCGAGGGTCACGAGTGCGACGGCCTGCGTTTCGCCGCGCTGGAAAAGCGCGGAGCCGTGCGAGCGCGGGAGCAGACCGACTTCGCCGCTGAGTTCGCGGATCTGGTCGGCGCTGCGTCCGTCGCAGCGGGAGCCCTTGTCGAGAATCGAAACGCGGAACGCCTTCTTCTGGAGATAGTCGAAAGCCTGGCTGACTTCGAATTTCGAGGCCTCGGGATACTTCGCGGTGATCGCGGCGGTGACCTCTTCCTTGAGCGCGGCGATGGCTTTCTGCCGCGCGACTTTGCTCTTGTTGTAGATCGCGGATTCAATGCGGTCGCCGGCGACGGCGTAGGCGACTTCCATAAGCTCGTCCTTCACGGTGAAGAGCGTGACCTGGCGCTTGGCCTTGCCTACGCGGGCGGCGAGGTCGATCTGCGCGGCGATGAGCTTGGAGGCTTCGCCATGCGCGAAATGGAGCGCTTTCACGAACTCCTCTTCGGGGAGCTGGTCGGCGGCGCCTTCGATCATGATGACGTCGTCTTTCGTGCCGACATAGACGAGGTCGAGGTCGCTGCGGCCCATTTCTTCGTGGGTCGGGTTGGCGACGAACTCGCCATCGACACGACCGACGCGCACGGCAGCGACGGGACCCGCGAACGGGATGTCGCTGACCATAAGTGCGGCGCTCGCGCCGTTGATGAAGAGCATGTCGGGATCATTCACCGCGTCTGCGCTGAGGAGGACGCCGATGATCTGCGTGTCGTAGAGGTAGCCCTTCGGAAAGAGCGGACGCAGCGGACGGTCGGTCATGCGGCAGGTTAGGATTTCCTTCTCGGAAGGCCGGCCTTCGCGCTTGAAATAACCGCCGGGGAACTTGCCCACGGCAGCGGCTTTTTCGCGGTAATCGACGGTCAGCGGGAACCAGTCCTGGCCTTCCTTGATGGTCGTGGCGGAAACCGCGGAGACCATGATGATGGTGTCGCCCGTGCGGACGGTGACGGCGCCGTCCGCGAGTCGCGCGAGCTTGCCGGTTTCGATGGTGATGGTGGTGGCGCCGATCTGCGCCGTGACGTTTTGGATACTCATTTTTCTATGTGGTGTGGATGTGGCACCGACGCGGCTGCGGAATTCCGAATGTTGAATTCTAAATTCTGAAAGGCCCGAGGGCCTGACCAAAACTCAGAATTCAAGATTCAAGAATTCCCGCGAGTCGGCGGTGCCGGTTTTGTTTGGGGTTGCAGTCCGTGCGGCGGAATTGCCACGCGGAAAATTGATGGGGTGAAAGAGTTCGCCCGCGAGAACTTCGCGGGCGAACAATTTCAAAATCCGTGGGAGCTACTTCCGCAGCCCGAGCTTCTCGATTGCCGCCTTGTAGCGGTCCAGCGAGGAGCGCTTCAGGTAGTCGAGCAGCTTGCGGCGGCGGGCGACCATGAGCAGGAGCCCACGGCGGGACGCGTGGTCCTTGGCGTGCGCCTTGAAATGCTCAGTGAGCTGATTGATGCGCTGGGTGAGGAGGGCGACTTGCACGTCCGCACTGCCCGTATCCTTATCGTGCATGCGAAGCGCCTGAATGTCTTTAACGTCGGTCATATCTTCTTGTTTTTGTGAGGGGCGAACTATGGGAAAGAAAGCGGGCGTGGCAAGTGTGAATTCCAACTTTCTCCCAAGCTCGGCGGGTGGCACGGGATTGCGGAAACTACAGATCATGCACTCCGCTGGCACCGGGCGTGCTTGTATCGGGGACATGCTCACTTTCGCCTACTCCGCCCGCGACGCCGCCGGCAAGACCATCTCCGGCACTCAGGAAGCCCTCAATGAGGACAACGCCATCAACACCCTGATGACGCGCGGCCTTATGGTCCTCTCGATTCAGCAGAAGGCCGGGTCCAAGTCGATGGCTCCGCGCGGAAAGATCACCGAGACCGATCTGGTGCTCTTCACCCGCCAGCTTGCCACGATGGTCGATGCCGGCCTCCCCCTGGTCTCTGGCCTGACCGCGCTCTACGAGCAAGCCGACCCGAAAAAGCAGGCCGGCCTGCGCCGCGTCGTCGGCGAGGTCAGCGCTCTCGTGCAGCAGGGCGACTCCTTTTTTGAGGCTATCTCGAAACACCCCAACGTCTTTAACCGCCTCTACACCAGCATGGTGAAAGCGGGTGAATCCGGCGGTCTGCTGGCCGAGATTCTCGACCGGCTCGCATGCTTCCTGGAATCCGCCGCCCGCCTCAAAAAGAAGGTCAAGTCCGCGATGACCTATCCCGTGATCGTGCTCTTCATCGCGCTCTCGATCACCACCTTCCTCATTGTCCGCGTCGTCCCGGTCTTCGGCGAAATCTTCGCGGACTTCGGCGCGCAGCTCCCCGCACCCACCCAGTTCCTCCTCGATCTCAGCTCAATGATCCGGGGCAACTGGTACTACATCGTCGCCGCCATCGCCGCCGTGGTCTTCGGCATCAAAACCTTCCTGAAAACCGAGCGCGGCAGGCAGACTTGGGACCAGTACAAACTGAAGCTCCCGATCTTCGGCCCGCTCGTTCACAAGATCTGCCTCACCCGCTTCGCCCGCACCTTTGCCCAGCTCATCCGCGCCGGCGTGCCGATCCTAGAGGTCATGTCCATCGTCGGCGACACCTCTGGCAACTACGTCGTCGAGAGAGCCATCAAGAACGTCTCCAGCGACGTGGAAAAGGGCGATCACCTCACCAGCGCACTCAGCCGCGAAGTCATCTTCCCGCCGATGCTCGTCCGCATGGTCGGAGCCGGCGAGCAGACCGGCAAGATCGACACCATGCTCGAGAAAATGGCCGACTTCTGGGACGAGGAGATCGAGGCCACGCTCAACGCACTGACCTCCCTCATCGAGCCCCTCCTCATCGTCGTTCTCGGCACCATCGTCGGCGGCATCGTCATCGCGATGTTCCTGCCGATCTTCAAGCTGAACGACGTCGTCTCGAACGCCAAGTAACCCGCCGCTCCTTCTACGCCGGCTTCCCGTAAGTCAGCGGCAGAACCAGCAGCAACGCTCCATAGGCGAGCCCGGCGAAAGCCGCGGCTCGCCAGCGTTTTTTTCCCCCGGTGATCCACGTGATCTGGTCCCGCAGCGTGAAGGGCATCCCGACCCAAAACAGCGCGAACGCCACCCACACATAGACCAGCGACACCAGGAAAAGCCGCGACATTTCCGGCCTCAGGAACGCCGCCTCCAGCATCGGCTCCGCCCCGAGCAGCACCAGCATCCCGAGCGCGCGTGCGGCCAGGAATTCATCCACGTATTTCCAAGTCAGGAACCACGCGACCGGCGTGCCGATCAGCACCCGCGTCCGCCAGTTCGAGAATTCGCCCAGATCCATCGTCCACACGAGCCAGAAGAACCAAACCGCCGCCACCGTCAGCAGCGCGATGCCGAGCGGCTTTGACCGCGGCAGCGCGCGGAGCCAGTCCTGCACGGCCGTCGGTTTGAAAAGCGCGAGCGCGTGACCGAGGAGCACGAGGAGTCCGGCGAGATACAGGGCCGTCTCCAGCTTGAGGGAATAAATCATGAGCGAGGGCGGGAAGAGAACGCCGCCCGCGCGCAGCGCTCAAGCGAAATGTCTTTGCTGCGCGCCCAGGGTGGGAATGCGCAACCGGATCACCGCGCCGCCTTTTGTATCTCGGGAAGGCTCAGCAGATACGCGCGGCGTTGCTCGGCAAAGGCGCGCAGCGCCATGGCGCCGCGCCGCGGTGCCTCGCCCGCGTCCGGGGTGTCGGCGGTGAGCGCCTCAAATGCCGCGTGCGACGAAAGCTTCCGCGTGTCCGCGGCGATCTCCCTGCCGATGAGTCCGCGGTACTGAGCCACCACGGGACCGAGCTTAGCCCAGTCCAGCGAGTCTTCGGCGATCGTCCGGACGTGGGCGAGATAGCGGGCGCGCAAGGCCGGCACCGCCAGCAGGCGGGAGCGCAGCGGCTTCTTCGCATCCTCCAGGCCGACCAGCGGATCGAGCTTCACCCCGTCCACACGCGGCATCGCTGGAAATCCCGGCGGAGGAAATCCCGGCGCGCCATCCGCCCGCGGCGGCGGATTTCCCTGCGCGGGCGCGGGTGCCGCGCCATCCGGCCTGGGCTCTCCGCCGGCCTCGGGAGGACGCGGGCCGCGACCACCGCCCCGGCCAAAGCCCGGACCTCCCGGAGCCCGGAAACCTTCATTCATATCGCTCGGGATGACGTGAAACTTCCCGGTCTTGTCCCGGTAGATGCTGTAGTCGCTAGAGCGGATCCAGTAGCCGTCGCCATTGATCAGCGCGCAATCGAGCGCCATGAACCACAGCGCGCCGTCCACATCGAGCATCGGCTGGAGCGCGGCTTCGAGCTTGTCGGGCGGAGTCTCCGTCAGCGTTTTGCACAGCGCGATGAGCGCCTTCCAGTCCTCCTCGTCGCCTGCTTTCTGCTCGTAGCGCCGCTTGTACTCGGCGAGATCCTCGCCCACGTAATCGAGCCCGCCCTGCCCCATCGGCGAGCCGGGCACCTTCCACCGCGCGCCTTTGTCGGTGCGGAAGTTTTCCTGCACGAAGTCCTTGTTGAACTGCTGCTGGTTCACATACACGCCCCAGCTCTCCCCATTGATCACCACCCGCACGAAATTCGCCTTCGGCGCCGGGATGTACTGCCGCGCGATGTGCGAGTAGAGCACGGAGCTGAGGAACGTGTCGTCCTCGTGCGAGTTCAGCA
>JAYTML010000276.1:0-2502 GCA_043728655.1 Chthoniobacter sp.
GCCTGCCCCAGCGCCGAGCCGACGCCGAAAAGAGCGCCGATCCAGAACGTCCGCCGGTCCACCTGCAGCCCGCGATCCGGCGCGAGCGCCACGGCCACGCCGGCCAGAATCACAGCCGCACAGCCGAGATCGACCGGCCGCAGCGTCGTCCCCAGCCACGCCCACTCCGCCACCGCCGCGATGGGCGCGGCGAGGCACTGGGTCAGCAGGATCGAAAGCCGCGGCCCGATCCGCGGCAGCGCGCCAAAGAGCGCCATGTCGCCCAGCCCGAACCCGATCACGCCGCTGAGAAAGAACCACGGCAGCGACTCCCCGCGCAGCCCCGCGCCAAACGTGTGAGCCCACCCGGCCAGCAGCACCGTCGCCAGGCTGATGCGCGCCAGATTCGCCGCCGGGCCGCCCAGCATCCGCGCTGTCCGCGCGGCGAAGACGACCGACAGCGAAAAGAGAATCGTGGTGAGAAACGAGGCGAACATGCGGCGCGAGGGCGGGCAGTTAGCCGCACGCCGCGCACAGGTGCAAAGTCATTCGCGCCGCTTTCCGTTCGCTTTCACCGTGTCGCCTGCGGACACTCCCGTGCCGACCCGCAATGCCTATGCGCCGCATTTTTCCCCTCCTCGTTCTGCTCGCATTCGCCGGCGCCGCTGCGGACACGCTCGCCGGTTTCAAAGCGGCAAACACCGACGAACTCGCGCCGGACCTGCAGCTCGTCAGCGCGGAATTCGGGATCGTGAAGCAGGCGGAGGACGGCACCATTCAGATCATTCCGGAGAAAAAGATCCCGCTCGTCTTCGGGCAGCAGTACGGCTGGCGGCTGCGTTTTCGCACTACGCGCAAACTGCTCGCCTTGCGGGAGGAGTTCGTCCTTCCCGCGGCACCGCGCGCATGGGGCAGCGAGCGTCCCAGCCGCGATTTCAAACTCACGCCCGACCGCAAGACGGCGACCACCGAGGGCGTGGTCATGCTCTCCGACGGCATGATCCAGCACGCATGGTCCGTCGCCAACGGCGATCCTGCCGGCGACTACGAGATCCGGCTTTTCATCGAGGGCAAACTCGTCCGCACCTTCAAATTCGAAGTCGCGCCGCCGAAGTAAAAACCGCGTCAGCTTTTCAAAAACCGTTCAAGCTCGCCGCCGAGCAAGCCCTTCACATCGCGCTCGATTTCCCCGAGCGTCGGCTCCCAGCCGGTCGCTGCGAGGTCGTCGTACTTCTCCGCGAGCACCTTTCCCATGATCCCGCGCGAGTGGCTCCACTTATAGACGAGCTGGTCGAGCACCCGGCAGTCGCTGTGCTGCGGCGTCATGCTCAGGCCGAGCAGCTCCAGCCGCATCCGAGTCATTTCCTCGATGATCGAGGGATTGTTCAGGAACCACCAGCAGCCGAAGACGTGCAGATTGCGGAATTTCCGCGCCGTCACACACAGCTCGTGCTGGTTTTCGCGCGCCAGCATCGTGCAGAGGAATTTGTTTTCGGGAAACGCCGCGCACAGATTCGCCACCGCGCCGACATCGCCGAGACCCACGCTGTCGCCGGCCAGCCCGAGCTGCGGGTTCGCGCCGCGCCTCACCCCGATCATCATCGCAAACGCCTGCCCGTGCTCGCGCCCATGCGGCAGGATGGCGTGCTCGATGAGCCGCGCCGTCGGAGTATCGGACGGAAACGCAAAGTCCGGCGTGAGCGACACCATGCAGTACTGCGCGTCGATCCGCTTCGTCCAGTCGGCGAGAAAGCGGCGCACCTCGCCGAAGGTCTGGCCGGAAAAGTCCGCGCGCACATCGTAGCCCCACCCATGCAGCAGCGGCGCGGTGTTTTCCCAATCGACCAGCAGCGGATCGATCCGTAGCGCCGCGACAAAACGCTCGTCCCGCGCGAACCCGCGCTCCCACACGGGCCGCTCCAGCACGTCGAAAGGCGAGTTCGTCATGCAGATCTTCCGGACGTTCGCCAGCTCCATGCACTTCGTGATGAACCCGCCCACCTTCCACTGCGCGAACTGCTTTCGCAGCGCCGGCAGGTCGCGCTTTTTTACATCGAGCCCGAGGAGGTTCAGCACCGTGAGCACTCCGCGGCACGCCTCGGAAATCGGCGAGTGCTTGATGAAAAGCGCGTCCCAGATCAGGTCCGCCTGGTGCGTCTTCGGCAGCGCCCAGAACTTGTCGTAGGGCATGTCGAAATAGCGGAACCCCTCCGCGACGAGGTAGTGATAGACGAGGAGGTCATCGATCCCCCACAGCAGCAGCTCGCCGAAGGCGGGATCGTAGAGATGCGTGTGGATGTCGAAGACCGGGGTCGTCTGGACGATATCGGCGACCTGCTGGCGGAGGGAGTGCGGCTGGGGCATGGAGGCCTCCCGTTTCGCATCTGAGGGCATCGCGTTCAAGCGGGCAGACGGTTTATCCGGCAACCAGCGTCACCATTTCGCCAGTTGCCGCGGGAAAAGGCAGTCCGCGCAGTCGGAGACGTCGCGCAGGCAGAAGTCCTCGTACACTTGGAGGAGGCC
>JAYTML010000277.1:0-3805 GCA_043728655.1 Chthoniobacter sp.
CGCGCCCTGCTCAAACTCCTCCCGCACCGTCCGCGCCGCGGCCTGGCCTAGGATGTATAGAAAATCCGTCTCCGCCGTGATCTGCCGCATCGCCCCGAACAGCGCCCCGTCTTCGCGCTCCGGCACGAGCAGGCCCGTGCGCTCATGGGTCACCGCCTCGGGGATTCCGCCATGCGTCGTCGCGAGCACCGGCAGGCCCGTAGCCATCGCCTCCAGCATCGAGTTCGGCACCCCTTCCTGATTCTGATCCGGCGGCATTTCGCTCGGGTGGAGAAAGACGTGGGACCAGGCATACAGCGCCGCGAGATCCGCCTGCGAAAGGAACCCGCGCAGCTCCACCGCTCCGCCCAGCCCGAGCTCACCGATCAGCGCTTCCAGCTCAGCCTTCATCGGCCCGTCACCCGCGATGACAAACTTCGCCTTCGGATGCAGCGCGTGGAATTTCGCAAACGCCCGGAGCGCCGTCCCGAGCCCCTTTTTCGCAACCAGCCGGCACGCCTGCACAAAGCGCCATGAGCCGTCCGCCGGCATCGGCCGCTGCTGAAACGGAAACTGGCCGAGCGGAATCCCCGTGCGATTGAGCCTCAGCTTCTCCGGCGGGCAGCCCCACTGCTCCAGCGCCGCGAAAAGCGATCGCGACCGCGCCAGCACGAGCGGCACCGTCCGCACCAGCGCGCGCATCTGCCCGTCGTAACCCTCCTGCTGCGGCCGCGCCTGTATATCCATGCCGTGAAATGACACGATACACGGCCCCTTCCACTCCTGCACAAAGGGCAGCAAATGCACACCCGTGTGACCGAAATAGATGTGCACCAGATCCGCCCGACGCCGGCCGAAGAGCTTCAGGATCACCTGCAGCTCCCCGCGGTAGTACGCCGGCGGCTTCCGCGCGACATACTTCAGCCAGAAGCGCTTCACGAAATTCTTCTGCGCACGCGGCAGCACCTCGACATCGGGAAACGGAAACTGCGCCTCACCCATCCGCTCTCTCGTCACCACGAATGTCGAGTAGCGCCGCAGCCCCGTGACCTGCCGGTAGATGTGCTGCATTTCCGGCTTGAGAAAGGTCGTGCAATAGCTGGCGACGACAGGCTTCGGCGATGGCGCGGCGGATTCGGGCATGAACGCGCAAATGTCGAAAACGCCCGCCCCTTTGTCGAGGCTGGACGCCGCCCGCCGCCAGCGCAATTGACACCCCGGGGCGCGGGCCTTAGACGGGATGCATGCCCCCCATCCCAGCCGCACGCCGGCGCGCGTTCACCCTCATCGAACTGCTCGTCGTCATCCTCATCATCGCCGTGCTCGCGGCCCTGCTCTATCCCGCCCTCGCCGGCATTCTGGAGAATTCCAAGCGCACCAACTGCATCAACAACCAGCGCCAGCTCCTCGGCGGCGTAGTCGCCTACGCCGGCGACAACGACGGCTTCCTCCCGTCCTGCGGCTGGGATGGAGGCACGGGAATCACCGGATCCCAGCATCCAGGCTGGCTCTACGGCACCGCCAAAGTCCAGCAGCCGGGGCCCACCGAAAAGCCGCCTCTCCAAAGCAAGTACTACACGGACGGAAGCATCTGGAAATACATCAAAACCCCAAAGCTCTACTTCTGCCCATTCGATCGGCCGACGGCGCTGCAGCTCAGCCAGCGCTATCAGAAGCTCTCCAGCTACTGCATGAATGGCGCGGTCAACTTCTACTCGGGCAGCGTGGAATCCGCCCGGATCTCCCAGTTTGCCAGCAATGCGATCTGCTTTTGGGAACAGGACGAAGGGGGGAACGGCTTCTGGTTCAACGACAGCTCCAACCAACCGGACGAGGGAATCTCAAAGCGCCACAAGGACGGCGCGCTCGTGGGCTGTTTCGACGGCCACGTCGAATGGCTGACCTGGGCGCAATACAACACCGAGAAACAGAAAGCCGGCCCAGACGGAACCAGCGGCGGCCCCAACCGCTTCTGGTGCAATCCGAAAACCACCAACGGCCACTGATTTTACAAACTCACACGAACACATCCCATGACCCGACTCCTTCTCCTCATCGTCAGCTTCGCCCTCCTCGGTCTCGTCGCAGTGCCCCGCGCCGCCGCGCAGGATGAAGACATCACCGTGGCCGGACAGGTCACCGCGAAAAGCGGAGCTTCCATCAGCATCGCCACCGGCGACAAAAAGATCCCGACGCAAACCTTCGTCGTCAACGACCAGACGGTGGTGCGGCGTGCCCGTGCGCCGATCACCATCGAAGCCGTCGAGGTCGGGGAGATGGCGGGCGTCGTCGGCAGGAGAGTGGACGGCCAGCTTATCGCCACCGTCATCGAGACACGCGCGAAACGCTAGGCGTTCACCGCCGCGCTACCCTCCCCCAGCACCAGCTCGCCGAGCCGCTTCTTGAGCTGCTCGACGCCCTCCCCCGTGCTCGCCGAGATCGGGAAGATCTCCAGCTTGCGATAGCGCCGCTTGAATCCCTTCAGCCGCTCCGGCGCCTCAGCCAAGTCCATCTTGTTCGCCACCACGATCCACGGGCGCTCGCTCAGCTTCGGGTCGTAGAGGTCGAGCTCCTTGCGCAGCTTCTGGAGATCATCCAGCGGCTCGCGCCCCTCGCTCCCCGCCATATCCAGCACAAAGACCAGCAGCTTGCAGCGCACGATGTGCCGCAGGAAATCATGCCCCAGCCCCACGTCCGCGTGCGCCCCCTCGATCAGCCCCGGGATGTCCGCCACCGTCACCCGCTGATAGGCCGGCAGCTCCACCACGCCGATATGCGGCGTCAGCGTCGTAAAGGGATACGACGCCACCTTCGGATGCGCCGCCGACACCTTCCCAAGCAGCGTGGACTTTCCCGCATTCGGGTAGCCCACCAGCCCCGCGTCCGCGATTTTTCGCAGCTCGAGGTAAAAGTAACCCTGCTCCCCCGGCACACCCTCCGTGTACTGCCTGGGCGCCTGGTTGCGGGAACTCTTGAAATGCACATTGCCGATTCCCCCCTTTCCTCCAGCGCAGAGCACAAACTCCTGCCCGACCTCCGTCAGGTCCGCGATCATTTCCAGCTCCTCCGGATTGATCGGCGCCTTCTTCTTGCGCACCGGCTTCTCCTCGGCCTCCGGCGTCTTCGAGAAATCCACGAACATCGCCCGGCGACCATGCTCCACGTCGGGATCCTCCTCCTCAGTCGTGTCCTCGTCCGGCAGCCGATAGACGATCGTCCCCACAGGCACCGGCACGATCCTGTCCGGCGAACTTTTTCCAAAACACTGCCGCCCGCCGCCGCGCTCCCCATTCTTCCCCTTCACGATCGGCTCATAGAAGAACGGCGTCAGATTGTCCTGATGCGATTCCGCCCGAAGAACCACCGAGGCCCCGCGCCCGCCGTCGCCACCATCCGGCCCGCCTTTCGGGACAAAGGATTCGCGCCGGAACGACACGGCTCCATCGCCGCCGTCGCCGGCCTTTGCAAAGATTCGGATATGATCGACAAACATGGTGGTTTCGCGAAGGGCGCAGAGGTTCGCAGAGATCGGCGGAAACGCAACCCGCCGCTCTGATCAGTCGCGGGCGAGGCAGATGACGCGCAAACGCGCCGTCTTTCACCCCTGCCCACGCCGGCGCACGAGACGCTCGTATAAGCCCTCCACCTGCCGCGCGATCGCCGCCCAACTGAACTTCTCCTCCGCGCGCTTCCTCCCCGCAGCGCCAAACGCCGCGCGCTGCGCCGGATCAGCCATCAGCCCATTGATCCGCGCCGCCAGATCCCGCGAAAACCGGTCCGGGTTCACCGGCTCAAACGGGCTCTCCTTCATCTGCTCCAGCGGCAC
>JAYTML010000278.1:0-2463 GCA_043728655.1 Chthoniobacter sp.
TTTCCGCCTGGGTGCTGGTTTCGCTTCATGCCGCGTCAGGGGCTCAGTTTCCGGGCGATCAGGCAGTCCACGCGGGCAAAGGTGTTGAACTCATCCACCTGCCGGCCCTGGAGTCGCCGGTCAAAAGTGCTCGCGCGCACCCGGAGCGAGAGGCCCACAAAGGTTCGCCCCTCTTTCGCTATCAGGGAGAAAGGCGTGGCGTCCGCCGCCAGCATGCCGATCTGGTCGCTCAGCACCACATACTGCGCCGGATCGCTGAGATTTGTGGTGGCGTCAAACAGTGGATAGAATCGCAGTTCCCGCCTGCCCCCCGCCGGGACAGCGATCAGCGCCGTGGGCCGGACGAGCCGCGCCGTGAGGACCGCCGAGCCGGAGAGAGTGACCGGCGTCCCGAGAGCGGCGCTGAGCGTTGCGGTCACCGACTGGTGCTGCAATCCGTCCGGCGCGCCAGCGGCGGCGGAGGCCACCCGCGGGCGCAGCGAGGCATCGGTGTTGTTGATCCGCAGGACGTCGCCCTGCCGCGGGAGCGGCGGCGAGGCAAAGGGACTGGTCGAGCGCACGATCGTCACCGCCGAGGTGCTCGCCGGAAGCCCGGTCGGTGGTGCCTGGACCACATACGGCGCGCCGAGAAAGCTGTCGAAGCTCACGCCCGCCGCCGGGCCGGTCGTGGGATTGCCGGAGGCGTCGATCAGCACCGGCAGCGTGTCCGCCTGCTGGAGGATATGCTCCATCCGGTCGAGAGAGCCGCGCATCGCCGTGTTCGTCAGGTTCACGGAGAGATTCCGCGCGGAGAGCATCATGCCCGTATTGACCACGGAAAAGACCCCGACCCCGACGACACCCGCCGCCGCCGCGCCGATGAGCATTTCGACAAGCGTGAATCCACGGGATCCGCTTTTAGCCGCGCGCATTTTCATCTCAATCCACGGACCTCAGGACGGTCATCTCGTAGCCGTATGGGTGGCTCAAAAATGTGTAGGCGATGCGAAACGTCACCCGCCGGATGTTCGCACCGTCGCCATTCGGCTCGGCCAGCACGATGCGCGTCAGCGTCCCGCGCACCACGGCATCCGTGCCCGCGCGGGTCAGGGCGATGTCCACGAGATTGTCGCCATGGCCATCGTCGTCATACACCTCGCCCGCGCCGGAAGTCAGGGCGAGGATCGGCGGTTCGAGTGTGCTGCTGAAAGGCACGCAGAGCGCGGCGTCGATATTGCGCTGCACGGCCGCCCGGGCGTTCGTAAAGAGGCGCATGGAGGACGCCTTGCGGTTTACCATGACCAGCGCCTGCACACCGCCGACGCCGCACATGACGATCACCCCCGTCGCCACCATGACCTGCACGAGTGTAAATGCCTCGGCGACCCGCCTCCGGGCGCTCCGCTTTCCGAAAATGGCACACACCCCAAGAATTCGGTCTTCCGTAACAGTCGTAATGTCAGTGGCGCCGGGTCGCATGGCCTGTCTCTTTGAGCAACAGACGTGCCGGGGGCGGACGGCGGCGCTGGAAAGCCGGCTTTAAGCGAAAATTACAAAGTCACCCTGCCCCATCCGAAAACTGGCAGGCAAGCTGCTTTCCGGGGAGTAATGGATCCAGCCATTCCAGCTCAGTTCCCCCGCCGACGAGGGGCTAGCGCCCGGGCATTCACGCTCATCGAGATGCTTATCGCCGGAGCGCTGCTCGCTTTATTCATCGCCGGCTCCGTAGTCGCAATGACCCAGCTCAATCGCTGGGCGACTTCGGCCCGGCTGCGGAGCATCGGCCTGGCTGTGGCACAGCAGCGGGTGGATCAAATCATGACGTCCACTTGGCTGGCCGGGGTCACGCGGCCAGCGATCCTGACTGCGGGCACGGCGACTGAGAGCAACGTGCCGCTGAACAATGACGACTACAACGCGAGCACCTCCCTGATCAGCCCTTATACGAACCTGGATTCCCAGGTTTTGTGCACGCGGACCACAGTGATCACAGACCTGACCGCCAGCACCATGCGGGCAGTGGTGACCGTGAGTTTCACTTACCGAAACCGGCCCGCCACCATCACGCTCAACACATTGCGGACGACCGACACCTTCTAGCCCGCTCTGCCATGAAAACGTCCACCCGTGCCGGCTTCACCATCGTCGAGTTGATCGTGGCGGCTGCCGTCTTTACCGGCGTGACCGTGGCGCTGATGACCTTTACCCAGACCGCGGTGCGGCTCATCGCGCGGAATTTCTCGGTCAATCACAGCCACGAGGCGGTGCGCACCTCGGATTTGCAATTGCTGCGCGACCTTCATCTTTCAGCGTCCGCATTCCGGCTGATGAGTTTCAACGGCACGACCTACACCGATCTGTCGCCGGCAGTGACCACCGACGTGGATCCGCTCACGCAGAAACTCATCAGCGAGAGGGGAAATGGCGTGCGCTACCGGCGACTGGCCGGCGGCCCCTACAAGATCACCGCGAACACAACCACCA
>JAYTML010000279.1:0-1696 GCA_043728655.1 Chthoniobacter sp.
CTGATCGTGCTCGGCGGCGGCATCCCGCCGGAAGTCGATCCCGTGAGCGCGGATTTCGAGCAAAATGGCTGGCCGCTCAAAGACGCCTTCGACGGGAAAAATGAGACCGGCTGGGCCGTGCAGCCCGCATTCGGCAAGCCGCACACCGCAATCATCGCGTTCAAGAAACCATTCAACGGCTACCGGCCCGAGGAGGTGCTGTCCTTCCGCATGATCTTCCGTTCAAAGAACAAGCAGCACGCGTTTGGCCGCTTTCGCCTTTCGATCACAAACGCTCCCGTGGCGCTCCTCCGCCCGATGCCGGACGACGTGAAAGCCGGCCTAGCAGTCGCCGCCGCCCAGCGCAGCGCGGAGCAGAAGAAAGCCGTGACAGAATTCTACATCGGCACCGACGGGCGCATCCTCGCCGCGAAGAAGAAGCAGGACGCCGCCAAAGCCGCGCGCGAGTCCGCCGAGAAATCGCTGCCGCGGACGATGGTCATGCGCGAGCGCGCCAAGCCGCGCGACACCTTCGTGCTTGTGAAAGGCAACTACGAAGCCCCCGCCGAAAAGGTCACACACGGCGTGCCGGCATTCCTCCCGCCGCTCCCCGCCGGCGCGCCCGCGAGCCGCCTGGCGCTCGCTCAGTGGCTCGTCTCGCAGGAGCATCCGCTCACCGCGCGCGTGACGGTGAACCGTTACTGGCAGTTGTTCTTCGGCACCGGCATCGTGAAAACGACGGAGGATTTCGGCGTGCAGGGCGAGCAGCCGATTCACGCCGGGCTGCTCGACTGGCTCGCCGTCGAGTTCCGCGAAAGCGGCTGGGACGTGAAGAAGCTCCTGCGCCTCATCGTCACGAGCGCCACCTACCGGCAGTCGTCCAAAGTGCAACCCGGCATGGCTGAGCGAGACCCGGAGAACCGCCTGCTCGCGCGCGGCCCGCGGCATCGGCTCGCAAGCTGGATGCTGCGCGACCAGGCGCTCGCCGCGAGCGGGCTGCTCGTCGAGAAAGTCGGCGGCCCGCCAGTGAAAGGCTACCAGCCCGACGGCGTCTGGGAGGACGCCACCTTCGGCCAGATCAAGTACCAGCAGGACCACGGCGACGCGCTCTACCGCCGCAGCCTCTACACCTTCTGGCGGCGCATCGTCGGGCCCACGATGTTCTTCGACGTATCGAACCGCCAGACCTGCACCGTCAAAGTCGCGCTCACGAACACGCCGCTCCACGCGCTCGCCACGCTCAACGACGTGACCTACACCGAAGCCGCCCGCGCCCTCGCCGAGCGCATGCTGAAACACGGCGGCACGAGCGACGCCGAACGACTCGCCTACGCCTTCCGCCTCTGCACCGCGCGCCCGCCGGGTGAAAAGGAAACGCCGATTCTCACACGCGCGCTCGCCGCCTTGCGCGCGCAATACGCCGCGGATCCCGCCGCCGCGAAGAAGCTGATCGCCGCCGGCGAATCGAAGGCCGACACGAAACTCGACGCCATCGAACTCGCCGCCCACACCGGCCTTGCGAGCCTGCTGCTGAACCTCGATGAAACGCTGACCAACGAGTGAACATGCCCCCTCAACAAGCACGCGCCGCCCACTTCACCCGCCGGCAGTTTTTCTCCAAATCCGCCTCGGGCCTGGGCGCGGCGGCGCTCGCCTCGCTGCTCGATCGCGATCTGCTCGCCGCGGCAGCATCGCCCGCGGATCAAGCGGCCAAACG
>JAYTML010000280.1:0-1840 GCA_043728655.1 Chthoniobacter sp.
CGCTCCCTCCAGGGGCCGCGCCCGCGCCGCCGGAGCCAAAGCCAAACTAAGCGCCGGCCCGCAGCAGCAGCACCACGCCGCGGAAGTGCGGCAACCCGACGCCACCCGCTCACCGCCACTCGTGGCGCGGATACTTCCGCTGCAGCTCCTGCTTGATCTTCGGGTAGCTGTCCTTCCAAAAGGTCGCGAGATTTTGCGTGATCTGGATCGGGCGGTGGTTCGGCGCGAGCACATGGATGACGAGCGGAATGCGGTGACCGGCAATGCGCAGCTCGCCGGTCACGCCGTAGAGGTCCTGGATGCGCGAGGCGATGTGCGGCGCGGTGCCCGGCGCATAGACGACCTTCGCCTTGCGCCCGTTCGGCAGCTCGATCCGCTCCGGCGCCTGGTCGTCGAGGAGCTGCTGCTGCACGGGCGAAAGCCACGATTTCACCACGGGCCACACGGCGCGCTCCTTGATGTCCTTGTAGCTCACCGCGCCGTGGCAGATTTGCTCAAGCAGCAGGCGGCGGTCGTCGTCGCCGAGCTTGGGCAGTTCATATTCGGGGAACCATTCGGCGAGCTGGTTCAACCGCAGAATCCACTGCTCGACCGCGTTGTCCCACAGCTTCAGCGGGCAGGTGCCAGCCTCGGCTTCGCGGGCGAGCAGCGCCGCGGCCTGCTCCAGTGGCACCTTGTCGGACTGCCCGGAGCGGAGGACAAGATCGTGAAAGCGCGTCTGCGTTTTCGCGATCACGCGACGGAGCGTGGAGTCGAAAAAGACCTCGGTCGTTTCGCGGAAGCCGTCGGGGAAAAGCTCGCGCAGCCACTCCTCCTTGATCCCCGTGGCAAGCGTCAGCAGCGTCTCCACGCCGCCGCGGATCTCGACTTCGCGGACCTCGCTGGCCACGAGCAGGGGCGTGGTGACCACGCTTTCCCTGGCGAGCACGCCCTTTCGCCCATGCACGAGCGCGCAGCGCAGCGTGCCGGCGTCGAGCCGCAGCGCCACCATGTCGGGGAAGCCGGCCAGCACGCACCGCTGGAGCGCGTCGGCCGAGGTTTCCCGCGCGGCCGTGTCGAGGCCCTCGTCCTTTGCAATCCGCAGAAACTGCTCGGCCAGCGCCGACGCCTCGCGCGCGGCGGGCGCGTGAATGCCGAGCGGGCGGCAGGTCTGCGGGTTGAAATTCCGCTCCGCCGCAAAACGCAGCGCGCGCAGATGGACGAAGAAATCACTGTCCGCATTTTCGCCCAGCGCAGCGTCGCGGTCCTCCTGCATCTGCTTCCCCTCCGCGCGGCGGAGCAGCCCGCGGCCCTGCGTGAGCGCGGCGATCTGCACGACCGCCGGGACGCAGCCCAGCTCGTGCGCCGCGAGCAGCATGCGCGCGTACCGCGGGTGGGCGGGAAAGGCGAGCATCCGCCGCCCGAGCGGGGTGATCCCGGGAGGGATGCGCTCCTGCGCGTCCCCATCTCCCGGCGTGGGCGCAGGCGGCTGGACGGAGGCGACATCCCGCTCCGCGCCACGACTCCCCTCACCAGGATCAGGGACGCGCGGGAGCGCGTCCCTCCGCAGCGCGCCGAGATCGGTCAGCAGCGTGAGCGCGCGCTCCAGCGAGCGGGGCTCGGGCGCCTCCAGCCAGCGGAACTTCGCGACGTCCTCCACGCCGCTCGCTTTCAAGGTGAGCACGACTTCCGCGAGATCGAGCCGCTTCACCTCGGGCAGCTCCTGCGCGGGCCGGTCGTGATGCTCGCGCTCCGTCCACAGCCGCACACAGCGGCCCGGCGCGGTGCGGCCTGCGCGGCCCGCGCGCTGCTCGGCGCTCGCGCGGGAGATGCGCTCCACGAGCAGCGTATTGATTCCGCG
>JAYTML010000281.1:0-8536 GCA_043728655.1 Chthoniobacter sp.
CCTTCCCCTCGCCCTCCCCCGTCTCCTCCGCGCTGCCGGTGCCCGGATACCACGGCGACTGATGCGTGCTGAAAAAGAACACGCTCCCGTCGCGGTAGAAAATGTCCTGCGTCCCATTCCCGTGATGCACGTCCCAATCCACGATCAGCACCCGCTCGACCCCATGCCGCCGCTGCGCGTGACGCGCGGCGATCGCCACATTGTTCAGCACGCAGAATCCCATCCCGCGTGCCTCCGAAGCATGATGTCCCGGCGGACGCACCGCGCAGAAGGCGCGCTTCACCCCGCTCTCCCCAAACACCGCATCCACCGCCGCGAGCCCGCAACCCGCCGCGCGCCGCGCCGCATCCCACGAGTGCGGCCCGACCGACGTATCGCCTGTGCTCAGCGTGTGCGCGCCGGCGAGAATCTCCCGCTGCGCCAGCGCCAGATAGTCCGCTGTATGCACGAGCTTCAGCTCCTCGATCTGCGCTTCGCGCGAAGGCAGCCGCGTGAGCTGGCCGGCGAGCCCGGACTCCTCCAGGGCCTGCATCACCGCCGTCCAGCGCCGCGGCGATTCTGGATGCCCGGCACCCGTGTCGTGTTCCAGACACAGCGGGTCGGCGACGAGAGCAGTGGCATTCATGCGCGCGCGCACCTCAATCCGGCGGAAGCACTTCGTCCGTCGCCTTCCGGCTGCGCCGCCGCTCCAGCAGCCAGATGAGCCAGATGCAGATCTCGTAAAGCAGGATGACCGGCAGGCTCAGGCTGATGAAGGTGATCGGGTCCGGCGTCGGCGCGATGAACGCGACGATCAGTAGGATGATGATGACGGCATACGCGCGGGTATTCGCCAGGAAGGAATACTGGATGACGCCGAGCAGGGCCAAAACGAGCATCACGATCGGCACCTCGCACAGGATGCCGAAGGCGAGCGTGAGGTGGGTGACGAAGGAGAAGTAATCCTTCAGCGTCCACGTCGTCACCGCGCCCATGCGGTGCGCGTAGTCGCTGAAGAACTTCAGGGTCTGTGGCAGGATGAAGTAGTAGCAGAGGACCGTGCCCGCGATGAAGAGGAGGAAGCCGCCCGCGATGCCCGGCAGCAGATACTTTTTCTCCGTCCGCGTGAGCGCGGGAATGATGAAGCCCGCGAGGAAGTAGATGAGGAAGGGCAGCGTGAGCGCGATGCCGCCGAAGAAGGCGAGCGTGAGGGAAACCATGAAGGGATCGGTCGGGCTGGTGACGATCAGGTTGGCCGCGGCCTTCGGGTCGATGCGCTCCAGCGGTGCCTTCATCACGGCGGTCAAGTGGCCGACGTAGAAGAAGGACGCCGTCATCCCGGTGATGAGCACGACGATCATCTTGATCAACGTCCAGCGCAGATCCTCCATGTGATCGAGGAACGGCTTGACGACTTCGTTGTCGGATTTTTCGCGGAGTTTGAAGAGGTGCTTGAGCCAGGACATTGGGACTAGAGATCGGAGCGCGGCTTTATCGGGAGGCGAGAAGAGAGCGGGTCGGTGATGTATTCACCATCTTTTTCAGGGCCGCGGTCTTAGCTACAACAGCCCCATCGCAGCGAGGCGCGCGAAGGCGGAGAGCGTATTGGCGTCGCGCACCTCGCCGCTGGCGATCATGGAGCGGAGTTCGGCGGGCGAAAACGCGCGGCATTCCACGATGGACTCCGCGGCGTCCGGCGCAGCGCCTTGCGCGCTCGCGACGACGGGACGCGCGAGCAGCAGGTGGCTGTGCTCGTCGGTGAATCCCGCACTCGGGAAGAAGTGGCCGAGCGAGACGATCTCGCCGCCGGGCGCAAGCTCGTGGCCGCTCTCCTCGCGCAACTCGCGCATGCCGGTGGCGCGGATGGCGTCGGCGTCCGAGGTGTCGTCGATCTGGCCGGCGGGGAATTCCCAGATCGTTGCGCGGATCGGCACGCGCTCCTGGCGGATGAGCAGGAAGTCGCCCGCCGCCGTCATCGGCGCGACGACGACCGCGCCCTTGCGGTGGCACACCGTCCAGTCGAACGGCTCCGGGCGCGTGGGCGAGGTGACGGTGACGCGGTGGATTTCCAGATGTGCATTCGCGTAAAGCGTGTCGTCGGCGCGCGTGGACCAGCCGGGCGTCTCGGGGATGAACTCGTGGAATCGCATGCTACTCGTCGAAGTTCGTCGCTGGCATCTCCTCGCGAGTTACCGGCACAGCCAGCGCGGCCTGCCAGCGCGCGAGCTGCGCGGCGACATTCTTCGGCGAGGGCGCGCCGATGGCCTGGCGCGCGGCCATCGACTTCTCGACGGTGAGCATTTCAAAAACGTCCGCCTCGAATGCGGGCGAGAGCGACTGGTAATCGGCGAGCGCGAGCTGCGGGAGTTCGCAGCCGCGTTCCCCGCACAACGCGACGGCTTTGCCGATGACTTCGTGCGCCTTGCGGAATGGGATGCCGCGGTTCACGAGGTAATCCGCGAGGTCGGTGGCGAGTAGCATCGGATCGGCGACGGCGTCGGCGCACGCGTCGGCATTCGCCCGCATCCCGCCCAGCATCGCGGCAAAGACGGCGAGCGCGGCCTGGATCGTATCGACGCTGTCGAAGACGGGCTCCTTGTCCTCCTGCATGTCGCGATTGTAGGTCATCGGCAGGCCCTTCAGCGTCGTGAGGAGCGAGACGAGATTGCCGATGACGCGGCCCGTCTTGCCGCGCGTGAGCTCGGCGACGTCCGGGTTTTTCTTCTGCGGCATGAGCGAGGAGCCGGTGGTGAAGGCGTCGCTGATCGTGACGAACTTGAACTCACTCGAAGCCCACAGGATCACGTCCTCGCTCAGCCGCGAGAGATGCACGGCGATGAGCGCGAGCGCGGAGAGCAGCTCGACGGCAAAGTCGCGGTCGCTCACGGCGTCCATGGAGTTCTGCGTGACGGCGGGGAAGCCGAGCTCGCGGGCGATGAGCTCGCGGTCGAGGAGGATGGTGGACCCGGCGATGGCGCCGGAGCCGAGCGGCAGCACGTTCATGCGCTTCCTCGCGTCGAGTACGCGGTCGTGGTCGCGATCGAACATCTCGACGTAAGCAAGCAGGTGATGCGCGAAATAGACGGGCTGCGCGCGCTGGAGGTGCGTGTAGCCGGGGATGATGACGTCGGCATGGCGGGCGCCGAGCGCCACGAGCGCGCGCTGCATTTCGCGCAGCCCGGCGGCGAGGACGTCAGCCTCGTCGCGGAGATAGAGCCGGAGGTCGAGCGCGACCTGGTCATTGCGGCTGCGCGCGGTGTGGAGCTTGGCACCGGCGGCACCGATGCGGCGGGTCAGCTCGGCCTCAATATTCATGTGGATGTCTTCCAACTCCGTCTTGAACTGAAACTTCCCGGCCTCGATGTCCGCTCCGATCTCCTGCAAGCCCGCGACGATCCGCGCACGCTCCTCCGCGGTCAGCAGTCCTGCTTTTTCCAAAGCAGCCGAGTGCGCGACGGAGCCCGCGATGTCATGCCGCCACAGGCGCCAGTCGAAGCTGATCGACTCGCTGTACTGCTGCAAAAGGGCGGAGGTTTCTTGCTGGAAGCGGCCTTTCCACATAGGGGATTTCTGATTCTCGATTGCGGGATTTTCGATTGGGTGCGCCGCGGAAAGCGGAGGCTGCTTCTAATCGAAAATCAAAATTCGAGAATCGAAAACTCACTCTTTCCGGTTCGCGCACGCGCCGAGCTTCTTGAGCTGGTCGCAGCTCGCCTCGATGCGGAGGCTTTTCGAGGAGGGTGAAAAGCCGAGCCGCTTGCTGATGCAGTCCTCGAGCAGCTCGATGTGCTGGTCCTCGAATTCAACGATCTTGTTGCAGTCCACGCAGATGAGGTGGTTGTGGTGCGGGTGCTCGTTGTAGTTCGGGTCGTAGTATTTGTGGTCCTTCCCGAAGTCCATTTCCTTGAGCACGCCGCATTCGACCAGCAGCGGGAGCGTGCGATAGACCGTCGCCCGGGAGACGGAGGGCTCGATCTTCCGCGCCATGGCGAGCAGGTCCTCGGCGGTGTAGTGCTCGGTGGTGGCAAAGGCGGCGGAGACGATGGCGTCCCGCTGCACGGTCTTGCGCAGGCCTTTTTCGGCGATGAACGCGTGGAATCTTTTTTGGACTGCGCCGGGCTGCATACGAGGGAGGATAGGAGCCGCCCCCGGCAGCGTCAAACCCCCGTCACCACCGAGGCGGAGGGGTGCTCCGGAGCAGGAGTGACACCGCTTCGCCGAAGCGGGCGCGCCGCGCATAGATGTGCGCGGCCCTTAGCACGAACCACCACGGCGCGTCGTCACGCGAGGCGACAGCCAGGACGATCTCCTCGCCGGCCTCGGCATCTCCATCCCGGGCGCGGACAGCCGCGAGCTGCTGCGCGTTGACGAAATTCGTCGGTGCGATCCGCCAGCGCGATTCGAGCGGTTCGCGAGCGAGAGTGGGCGCGACCGGCGGGTAGTCCTGCTCGCGCGAGGAGGCCGCGAGGAGCCGCCACGCGGACTCCGCATCGCCCCACGCGTGCAGCAGGCGCGCCCACTCCCGGTGATCGCGCGCCCGCCACCCGGCCCGCCGGCGCATCCATTCGCCAAACTGCGCGCGGCCGCTCCAGCGGGCGGCGTTTTGGTAATAGGTCGCGATCTCTGCGGGATCCAGGTCGGCGGTGAGCGCACGGTCTTTCCACCAAAGGGCGTAGTAATACCGCGCCTGCTCCGCCGGCACGATCTGCGCATAGGTCAGGAGAAAACGCGGATGCGCCTCGACGAAGCGCCCCCAGGATGCGGCGCCCATGGGCGAGCGCGCGGTCTCGGTGACGGCCATGCGAAAGACTTCGTCGCGATGGTTCGAGCCCCGGCCGATCGCCTGCCGCCAGTAGCCCAGCTCCAGTCCCGTCGAAAGATGGGCGACGGCGCCCGCCTGCGATGCGGGCAGGGCCCACGAGCCGGGGATCAGCTCGGCGGCGAGGGCAAAGTGCCGCTGCCAGGAGGACGACGCATCGCGGCCGAGCACCGCCAGCTCGCGCATGCCGAGCGCTTGGTTGAGATCGGAGCTGAGGGGAAAGTAGCGCGCCATCGACTGAAGGCGGTCGAGCGTGACGTCGCGGGAGAGCGCATTGCGCGCGAGCACGCGGGAGAGGGTGAGCGGCGACCATGCCGGCGCGTCGAAAACGAGCGGCAGCGCCCAGAAAACCGCGGCGGCCAGCGGGACAAGGGCGGTCTTTCTCGGGGAAAAAAAACGCCCTGTGCCGAGGCGCATCGGGCAGGCCAGGGCGAGCGCGGCGAGACCGAAACCGGCCGTGCCCCAGCGGTGGCCGGGCACGTCGATAACCGAGTGGGCGAGGAGTGCCGCGGCGGCGGCAAAACCCGACGCCCGGAAGAAGAAACTGCGCCCGCCGAATGCCTCCCGGAGATGGCTGGCGACGAATAGCGCGATCGCGATGGCGGCGAGGCCCGCCGGGATCAGGCCCAGCTCGACGAGCCACTGGCGCCAACTGCTTTCCGGGTGAAGGACGACGCCGTTTTCAAACTCAAAGCTCTGGTAGAACGGGAAGATCTGCTGGAACGAGCCGGCGCCATGACCGAGGAGCGGCGCGTCCTTCCACATCGTCATCGTGTCGTGCCAGATCGAGAGCCGGAGCGAATTCGAAACTCCCCCGCCCTGGTCCGGCATGAAGCGGGAGAAGACGGGACCGCCAAAGGCCAGTGCGAGCGCGCCGAAGACGAGTGACGCGGCGATGGCGGCGCCGAGCGCCTTGCGACTGCGCACCCGGAGCTGCGTGAGCGTGAAATAGACCGCCGCGCCAATGGCGAAGGCGATCAGGCCGCCGCGCGATTCCGTGGTCAGCAGCGCCACAAGCACGAGTCCGAGGAGCAGTACCGCAGCGGCCACCGTGCGCCACTTTCGCCGCACGGCTGCCCACGTCACGCAGCCGCAGCCCAGCACCGCGCCCATGGCGAGGAAGTCGCCGGTGTGGTTGCGGTTTGGAAACGGGCCGAAGCCTCGCCAGCCGGGCGTGAAGCGGAGGCCGTAGATCGCCTGCGCATCCCAGCCACGCGTGGCAAAGGAAACCGCGGCGACGAGGGCCGCGGAGCCGAAAAGGCTCCATGCGAGAAATGCGCGGTTTTCCCGGTTCGCAGCGAGCCGGCGGACCCACAGAAACCAGACGGCGGCGACCGCGGCCACAAGCCACGCATCCAGAGCGCGGGCCGGTTCGGGATGATGCGTGGCCGGGAGTGCCAGGGCGAAATCGTGCGACACGCGGGTCCGCCACAGCGTCGTTCCGAACCATTCGGCGGGCGCGAGTTCCTTGAACACAAGCAGCGCGAGAATCGCGATGGCGAGCCGGTTTCCCCACCGGCTGAGCGGGACGATGGCCGGCGGCAGCAGGAGCACGCCGACGGTCAGCAGCACCACCAGGGCGAGCTGCACCAGGCGGTCCACTGCGCCGAAAAGCAACGGTCCGGCGGACACGATCAGAGCGAATATGCTGAGCGCCGCCCGCGTCGCGACAGGGATCGGCGGCGCCTCCGGGCCGGGACGATGGACGTGCGGCTGGGTCACGCGGGCCATCTCTCCCTGGCTTTCGCATAGACCGGGCGAAAGCATTCCGCGATCCGCTGCCACTCGACGTTCGAGCCCTTCGCCGGCGGCGCGTGCAGCGTCCACGGCGTGCTGCCGTTGTAGCGCACGTCGATGGTGATCGGATTCTCCACCTCGTCCGGCTCGACGAATCCGACGCGCCGGATGGTCTGGTCGAAAACCGTCCAGAACTCCTCCGCACTCGTACACCGGTCAACCTCCAGCTCCAGCACCTGCACCTGCGCGAGCGCATACTGCACCACGCGCCGGCGCCCGAGCAGCCGGTCCATCTTTCGCCGCACATCCCCCCAGCTTTTCAAAAGGTGGAAGTAGCGCAGCGCGAAAAGCGCCATCAGGAACAGCACCCCGATGCCGATGGGCAGCGTATTCCCGGAACTCCAGATGATGCTCAGCCCCGTGAAGCTCAGCACCAGGCAGACGCCGTAGATGCCGAGCAGGATGCGCCGCTTGGAAAAGCCGAGCTTTTCCAGCCGGTGGTGGAAATGCTCGTCGTCCGCATGAAAGAGCGGATAGCCGCGCACCGCGCGCCGGAGAATCGCGAATGTCGTGTCGAGGATCGGCAGGCCGAGCGCGATGAAGGTGACGAAGAGCACCTTCGCGACAGAGCCCTTGTTCGAGCTGGTGAGCGAGAGCGCCGCGATGGTGAAGCCGACAAGGTACGCGCCGCCATCCCCGAGATAGATCTTGGCCGGTGGGAAATTGAAAACCAGAAAGCCCAGCAGCGCCCCCGCCATGGTGAAGGCGTAGCAGGCCACGGCGACCTGCTCGCTGTGCAGCGCCACCACCCCGAGCGTGGCCGACATGCAGAGCCCGAGGCCGCCGGCCAGGCCGTCAAAGCCGTCGATCAGATTCACGATATTCGGCACGGCGATGAGCCAAATCACGGTCACCGGCAGGCTCCACGCGCCCAGTTCGATGCTGCCCGCGGAGCCGGGCCAGGAGAATTTGTCGATGTCCAAGCCCATCATGTACACGAGGACCGCGGTGGCCAGCTGGCCGGCGAGCTTGCGCCGGGCGCCGAGCGGCCTGAGGTCATCCCACAGGCCCAGCCCGTACATCAGCGCACTGCCCACGAGGATCGGCATCCACTGGAGCCCGTGCTCGGGAGTGACGCCGATGATGACGGCGAGACCGAGCGAAACCGTGACGATGATCGGCAGCCCGCCGAGGCGGGGAATCGGCGCGTCCTGCTTCTTGCGGGTTTCATTCGCGTAATCGAGCCCGATCCCGCGCTGCCCGAGCTGGATCGCCCAGGGCGTGCAAAGGAGCGCCACAAAAAACCCGAGACCAAAGAAAAGCAGCGCGTAAATCATCGGCCCGCGGGCTCCATCGCGGAGTGCGGCAGACGCCGCGCTGTGCGCGCTGCCGCCTTTCCGCGCTGTGGATTTCGATGGTTCATGGATGGTCCGTACAATTCGCAGGAAGGGTGCCACGCGGCTTCCCCGGTCACAAGCCCGCGCGCCAGCCTCATCCGAGGTCGCGGAAAAGCCCCATCCACGCCGCCAGCGCCGCCGCCCGATGCGCCGCGGGATCAAAGACCCGCGCCGCGGGAACGTCCGTCCCGGCGGCTTTCAGCGCCATCAGCCACTCGGCGATCCGCCCCTGCTCGCCCGGCGCGAAAACCCCGGCATGGGGAAGCTCCCGCAGCATCCGCGCGATCGCGCCGTCACACGGCCCGACCCACAGGATCGGCCTCGGCAGACTCATCACGAGCCCCAGCTTGCTCGGCCACAGGAGCCCTTGCGCGGCGGGAAGCTGCGTCACCGCCAGCGCCTGGCAGCGGAGCAGTGACGACGGCAGCCCGGCCTCCGGCGCGTAGTCCGTCCACACGCACTGGCGCAGGCCCAGCGCCGCCGCCCGAGTCTGCGCGGCTTCGCGCGACGGTCCTCCACCTTGGAAAAGAAGCCGCACCCCTGCCCCGCGCTGCTCGAGGATCGCCTGCGCCTGCAGCAGCGTCTCCCACTCGTGCGCCCGCCC
>JAYTML010000282.1:0-1750 GCA_043728655.1 Chthoniobacter sp.
GTGGACATTGGGCATGCTGGCGCTCGCGGCCGCCACGCTTTCCGGGTGCGCGGGTTTGCGCTCCGGCGGTGACTGCGGCCGTCTCAATGCGCAGGAGAAGATGATGTGGTCCACCTATCCGCTCGTGACCCAGAGGGGCGTTTCCACGGCGTTCATCGTCCGGGTGCGGGATCCGCGCGCGAGCGGTGGCGTGGCGACGGTGATGGTCAGCTCGCGCCACGCTCTCGACACGGTCGGTCGCGCGCCGTTTTACATCGCCACCCGCTCGCCGAGCGAGGGCGGCGGTGCGCGGCTCACGCTCCTCCGCGTAGATCCTCCGCAGACGAAAGAGCGCTTCTACGTGCAGCACCCGCGCCACGATCTCGCCGCTTTTGTGCTGCCGATGAAGCTGGATGACGAGGGGCCCGCTGGCGTCCGTTCCTTCCTCGATGAAAGGTCGGTGGCCTCGCCGGCGGAGGCGGCCCGCACGGGCGACGAGGTATTCTTCCTCGGTTTTCCGGAGGCGCTTCCCGGCACCGCGGGTGCATTCCCGATCCTGCGCAGCGGGCGCATCGCATCCTATCCAGCTGGTGCGCCGGGCGTCGCCGGGGTCTTTGTCCTTGATGCCGATGTGTATCCAGGGGACAGCGGCGCGCCGGTTTTCGCCAGGTCCCGCTGGGGGCGTCCGGTGCTGGCAGGCATGATCACCCAGCGTGCGGCCACGGATCGGCGCGGATTTTCGCACCTGGCGATCGCGGTGGATGCGAACGCGATCCGGGAGACGCTGCAACTGCTGGCCGCGCGGGAAACTGCGCGCAAATGAAAGCCAGGGTGGCGACGCTGCGGCAGTGGATCGCCGAGGGCGCGCCTTACGAGAAGCACAGGGCTTTCAATGCCCTGCAGCCGAACGCCGCGCCGGACATCGGCGTGCTGGTGGTGAAAGGACTCGCCGGGCGCGGCAAGCGTAGCGTCACAACGAATTATTTGGCAGTCACCGTGAGCCAAAGCTGATCGGTCGAGTCGATCACAAGCTCCGTGTAGCCTGCCGGGACACCGTTGTTCTCCGATGTCGCGGTCATGAGGAACCGCACCGGATGCTCAACGCCGGACTCTGGATCGCGGAGGAAAAGCTGGATCGGCTGGCCAGTCGGCATCGCCTCGGCTGCCGCGATCAGCTTCAACGTGGCGTCACCGGCTTTCTCGGCGATGTCCACGTCGGGAGCTGTGACTCCCTCGGGAAGATTCTTTGCGGCGAGCTGGAGCTTTGCCTTGAAACCGTTCGCGCGTTTCAGAATGACCTTCACATCCGCGGTTTTGCCCGGCGGCACCACGATCGAGTGGGTGTCCGTGGTCGCCGTGACGGACGGAACCGCCTCAGCGAGCGCGAGCCGATAGGTGAACGCCGGACCGCCGTGGTGGGTGAGATCACCGATCACCACGGTGAAAGTGCCGTCGGCGGGCGCGGTCCAGGTGAGCTGCGGATCGCGCGAGAGCGGCGCGTCGTCATTGCGGGCGAGTTCCTTGTCGTCCTTGTTCTCGATTTTCAGCCACGCATCGAGCGGCGAACCTTCGCGGGCAGAGGCGACTTTGAATTCATAGGCGCGCTGCTTTACTGCGCTGAAAGTAAATCGATCCTCGTCTCCTGCAGTCTGGATGCACGCGGCGATGGTCGTCGGCACCGCGATCGCCTGCGCATTCGCCGCACTGTCATTCGGCTCCTGCTCGGAGATCTCCCCGGCAGCGCCCGGTTCCGGTGGCGGCACGCCGGCGG
>JAYTML010000283.1:0-8014 GCA_043728655.1 Chthoniobacter sp.
CGCGGCACTGCGACCTGCTCCAAGATTTTCGCGATCACTTCGGTGATGGTCACTCCCTCGATCTCGTACTCCGGGCGCAGCACGAGGCGGTGGCCGAGGACGGGTTCGGTCATCGTTTTCACATCGTCCGGGGTGACGAAGTCGCGGCCCGCGAGCGCGGCGTTCGCGCGGCTGGCGAGGAGGAGGGCCTGCGTGGCGCGCGGGCCGGCGCCGACGAGGACCGTGTCGTTTTCGCGCGTGGCGCGGACGACATCGACGACGTAGGCGGTGAGTTCCTCGCGGACGGTCACGCTTTCGAGGGCGAGGCGGAGCTGCGCGAGGTCGGCGGCGGAGATGACGGCCTGGACTTCGCCGGCGGCGAGCGCCTCCTCGGGCGAGTGCGAGCCGAGCATACGGCGGGCGAGTTCCAGTTCGCTGGCGCGGTCGGGGGTGTTCATCGAGACCTTGAGCATGAAGCGGTCTTTCTGGGCCTCGGGGAGCGGATAGGTGCCCTCGTATTCCACGGGATTCTGCGTGGCGAAGACGGTGAAGTGCGGCGAGAGCTGGTGCGTCTCGCGGTCGATGGTCACCTTCCGCTCCTGCATGGCCTGGAGCAGCGCGGACTGCGTCTTCGCGGGCGCACGGTTGATTTCATCGGCGAGGAGGAACGTGGTGAAAACCGGGCCTTTGATGAGCGTGAACTCGTTCTTCTGCATGTTGAAAACGCTCGTGCCGGTGATGTCGGCGGGCATGAGGTCGGGGGTGAACTGGATGCGGTTGAACTCGCAGCCGAGCACGCGGGCAAGCGTGCGGACGAGCAGCGTTTTCGCCACGCCGGGCACGCCCTCGATGAGCGCGTGGTGGCCGGTGAAGATGGCGATGAGCGCTTTGTCGATCACGTCCTCCTGGCCGATGATGACTTTGCGCACTTCAGCGCGCGCGCGGGTGAGGATGTCCTGGATGGGAGTGGTGTCGGTGGGCATGGATTTGGAAATGAAGATTAGGAGCGACGGCGGGTGCGGCTGAGCGATTGGGCGATGGTTTGGTAGGCGGCGACGGGGTCGCGCTGGCGGGGCGGGCGGACCTGCTCCTGGGCGAGCAGCTCCTCGACCTGGGCCTGCTCGCCGGCGCGGTGGGCGCTGGATTTCCGCCACTCGGCGACGCAGACGGCGAGGATTTCGGACGGCTTGATCGTGCGGCGGAGCAGGTTGACGAAGCCTTCGCCGGATTCCTTGCCGGCGACGACATCGCCGTCGCGGGTGTCGTCGGCGTAGGCGGGGATGAAGCGGACGGCGTTTTTCCAGACGAAGAGCGCGGCGATGAGCAGGATGCCGGCGACGACGCCGTGCAGCCGGTACTTTCGCGCGAGCGAGGCGATGCCGGGATCCGCGCGGACGCCGTGGTGCTCCTCGTCAAAGACGAGCGCGGACGGGCCGTCGAAGAGGCGGGCGAGCAGCTTCGGATGCCGCTCGGAGCGGAGCGCCTCATTGCTGAGGAAAAAGGAATCCGCCGAGACGATGATACTGCCGCGGCCAAAGCGGCGCTCGATGACGACTGGCTTTTCCGCGCAGCGGTAGAGTACGCGCCACTCGGGATTGAGGTCTTTGAAGCAGAGCGAGGTGTGCCAGGTGAGCGCCGGCTCCAGCCCGCTCGTTTCGTCGGCGAGCACGGCTTCGCGGGCGAAGCTCTTTTCCTTGTCGGCCGGCAGGTAGTCGAAGGAGAAGCCCCAGCGTTTCGCGACTTCGGCGAAGCTGATCGCGGGGTTCGCGGGCCTTTCCTCCTCGTCATCTTCCTTCTTCGCGTCGTCCTTTTTGGCGTCGTCCTTTTTGGCGTCGGCGGGCTTCACTTCGGTTTCGGGCTTCGCGTCCTCCTCCGCCTTCTTCGCGCCGAGCTTTTTTCCGCGCGGCTTTTTGTTTTCCTCGCGGGCCTTTTCCTTCTTCAGGCGCTCCTCCTCGATCTCGCGTTTCTCCTGCTCGGGGATGGGCGCGGCTTCATGTGGAAAGAAGGTGAAGACGGCTCGGGTGCCGCCGAGGACGAGGCCGCTGAAGTCGCGCAGCTCGCGGTCCTCCCAAAATGCGCGGTGGGTGACGCCGGCATAGACGAGCGTGACGGGCCCGGCGGGTTTCAGCTTTGGCAGCGGGCGGAAATTGCGGGTCGCGTCCACGCCGGGGAGCTGGTCGAGCGCTTCGTAAATGCCCTTCGCGCCGAGCGGGTCGGCGCGGAGCGTGGAGTAGGCGGGATAGACGTCGCCGCGCTCGAAGCGGAGGACGAAAAGGCGGGAGACGCCGTAGGCGAAGCCGGCGGCGAGCAGGAGCGCGCAGAAGAAGGTGAGCAGCGGTTTCCTCAGCATGCGCGGATGCGGTCGAGGTTGCGGTTGAAGTCGCCGAGGGTGTCGCGCGTAACCTCGTGCTCGCCGTACCAGGCGCGCTCGAAGGCGTCGAGATTGTGGTCGAAAGCGGTGAGCAGATTGGGGTTCGAGCGGGCGCGGCGCTGGAGCTCGCGGTCGTAGTCGTGGTTGGACTTGTGCTTCGCGAGGCGGATGAGTTCGCGGTGGCCGAGGTGGGCGAGGCTGGCGAGGTAGGAGGCGCGGAGGGAGAGGCGGAGCTGGCCGCTCTGCATCAGCTCGCGGGCGAGCTGGAGCCAGCCGTCCTCGGGGAGCTGGTCGGCGGTGACGTGCTCCTGCGTGAGGTCGGGCACGGGCGCGACGG
Source organism: Chthoniobacter sp. (assembly GCA_043728655.1). Taxonomy (GTDB): domain Bacteria; phylum Verrucomicrobiota; class Verrucomicrobiia; order Chthoniobacterales; family Chthoniobacteraceae; genus Chthoniobacter. The sequence continues at coordinate 2,688 of JAYTML010000283.1, forward strand.
GCTCGGCCTGCGCGTCGGTGACGGGGATGCGGCGACGCGCGATCAGGACGATGAGGACGATCGCCGCGACGACGAGCAGGACGATGGTGATGAGCCGCACATTGCTGAACCAGCTCAGGAGACCGCCGGCGTCGATGGATGACGGGCGCTTGTTGGGAAAAAGCCAGTCGCCGATCCTGCGCATCGTCCGTCCGAACCAGCGCTTGGTTTTCGCGACCGAGTCCTCGACCCATGCGGCGAAGTCTTTGCGCAGCTTTCCAAACCAACTGCTGTCATCGACCGGCGCCTGCCGGTCGCGCGGTGCGCGCCATGCGTATTCGCGGCGTTCGAGCACGTCGTCGAGCGACTGGCTCAGCTCGGTGGCGCTGACTTTCGGCTGCTCCTTCATCGCGGCATGCGCGGGTGTGGCGGTGAAAGCGGAGAGCAGGAGCAGGATGCCGGCGGCGAGCGCGGCGGTGCGGCGCACGGACTTGAGCTGCACCTCGAGATCGGCGCCTGTGCGCTGCGAGCTGCCGTAGAAGCAGCGGAGGACATTCACGGCCTTTCGCAGCGGATCGAGGCAGAGGTAGAGCGCGGCGAAGGACGCGGCGAAGAACGTGGGATTGAGGAGCCCCATCGGGTGCTGCGTGAAGGCGGTCTCGATGCCGAAGAACATCTTCGCGAGCTGCGGCACGGAGAACATGGCGATGGCGATATTCAGCCAGACGAAAAAGCCGAACCCGGTGAGCAGCGAGGTGGCGAGATGCGCCTGCATGGGCCAGAGCAGACACTGCCGGAATGCCCGCTGGCAGAGCGCCCACACGCCGCCGTGGTCGCCGTCGCCGAGGACGGTGACGTTTTGAAAAAAGGTGGCGGTCCAGACGTAGGGGATCGTGAGGAGCATCGCGAGCGGGCGCAGGATAAGGCCCAGCGGCTGGAGCGCGATCTGCGTGACGACGAGGCGGCCGACGCGGCCGGGCGTCCACTCCGGCGGATCGAGGAGCAGCAGCTCGGCGCGCAGGCGGCAGGTGAAGACGGCCTGCCAGCACTTCATCCAGAGCCACGCGAGCGCGAGTGCCGCGGAGGACTGGATGAGGCGCTGGTCCGCGTAGGCGCTGCGGCTCATGTCCGCGAGGAAGTAGAGCGCGCCGAGCATGCACGGCACGGTGCCGGTGAAGTAGGCGAGCCATGCGGAGCCGGGCGCGGCGCGGAGCAGGCGCACGGCCTCCTCCATAAGGTCGCTGGCGGGCCGGCCGCTGCGCTGGAGTTCGCGGCGCTTCATGGTGCGGAGTCCTCGGAGCTATCGGAGAAATCCAACTGCCAGAGCGAGCCGTCGTGGACGGAATCCGGGAGCGCCAGCAGCATGCGGCCGATGGTGTAGAAGACGAACCACGCGAGGATCACGCCGCCGCCGCTTTGCACGACGGGCCAGAGATTGAGCCGGCGGCGGACGGGCTGCGCCGCGGTGTGCGCGACCTTTTTCAAACACGACGCGCAGATGACGCGCTCGTCGTGCTCGGTGATGCACTCGCGGCAGAAGAAGAAGCCGCACTCCAGGCAGCGCGCGATGGCTTCGCGTTCGCCGTGGTGGAGGCAGCGCTGGGAGGCGAGCGGGGCCATCAGGTGGGATTGGCCCGGAGCGGCGGGGAAAAAGGTGAACGCCCAACGCTCAACGCCCAACGCTCAACTATCAACGCAAGACCGCTCATGGCTGATTGAGCGACTCGGTGGCGCGTGCGGGCGGAGCGGGGATGCGCGCTGACTGCGCGGCCTCGATGAGCGGGGCGAGCTGGGCGAGGACGCGGCGGGCCTTGCGCAGGCGGGCGGGCGCGGCGAGCGGGTGCCAGCCGGAGGACGTCGTCTGGAGGTGGCAGCGGCAGGTGGGGCCGAGGAGGGAATTGATCAGGAAGAGGACCAGAAACACGAACGCGAACGGGGCGATCATCCCGGCGAAGATGTACATGAACATCCGCGTGTCCTGATTCCCAAAATAGATGAGCCCGCCGGTGAGCGCCGCTCCGCCGAGACCGAGGATGCCGTGGGCGAGATTCCAGTAGAGCCGCACCTTGGTACGCCGGATGACGATGGCGGCGATGTCTTTCAAAAAGAACCGCCTGTAGCGCTCATGGAAGAGGAGAGACTCGACCTCCAGCAGATGATCGTCCGCGAGCCACAGCCGGCCAATGCCGCTGAAGGCGAGGGCGCGGCCGGGCAGCTTGCGGTAGGCGGGCGCGGCGGGGTTCATCGGAAGGATCGCGTCCAGGTGGGGGAGTTCGTGATCAGGAGGAAAAAGCCGGCGAGCACGGCGAGCTGGAGGACGCCGCAGATGAGGCCCACGACCGCGGCCCAGTGGCGGCGTCCGCGCGGGAGGCTGCCGGGGCGTTTCCAGCCATAGATCGCGCAGAAGATCGCCGCCGGGCCGGTGACGAAGAGGCCCGGCCAGACGAAGGGGCTGACGAGCAGTGGGAGAAGGCCGGTGAGCAGCGCGGCGTCCGCCCACAGAAAGCGGCCGGCGACGAGCTCGGGGAGTTTTTCGCCGCCGAGCCCGCTGCTCAGGCAGGTGGGGCAGAGGTGGCGCGTGCCGAGCGGCATGTCGCACACAGCGCAAATGAAGCGCCCGCAGCGGTCGCAGCTCAGCGCGGCGCGGTTCTCCGGATGGAAAAAGCACACGGCCTCGCCGTCGGCGGCGTGGTCCGCGAGGCTGGGGACGACGGGTTCCGGATTCCAGAATGCGGGGAAAAGCCCGCCCGTCAGCCGGGCTCGGCACTGCGGGCAGGCGGTGTCGCTTTCGCGCGCCAGCGCATCCGCCGGGAGGGCGAAACCGCAGTCGGGACACGCGACGGCCGGAGGTGAAAATGACGCGGGGGCGGACATGCGTTTTGCGTTTTACTCGCTTGCAGGGTTCATCTTCACTGCGGTTCGTCGCATGGCGCGGCGGAAACTAAAAGCCCCAAACCCGCAGAACAAGGAACAACATGAATTGGTACTACGATCAAGGCGGACAACGCCAGGGACCCATCGATGAATCCGAGCTCGACCGCCTGGTCGCCAGCGGCACGGTGCGCCCGGAGACGCTCGTCTGGTGCGAGGGCATGGCAAACTGGACGCCGCTGAAGGACGCGCGCCCAGCCGGCGGCGCGGCTCAGTCCGGCGCGGCTGCGGGAGCCCCCGATGGGTGGATCCGCTGCACGGCGACGGGCCGCTATTTCCCGCCGTCGCAGATCGTGTATCTCGACGGCAAGCCGTACTCGGCCGAGGCCAAGCCGGGCATCGTGCAAGGCGTGATGCAGGGCGGGGCGCTGCCGAGCGGCACGGATGACGAACGCACCGGGCCGGCGTGGGAGCAGCGCGCGGAACTCGGGTTTTTCCCGGCGATCTGGCAGACGATCAAGACCGTGCTGATCGATCCGACCCGCACTTTTGCGACCATGAAGCGCGAGGGCGGAGTGGGGACGCCGCTCGCCTACCATGTGCTCCTCGGGTCGGTCGGCGGCCTGGCCTCGCTGTTCTACCAGCTCGTCCTCCAGATCGGCGGCGGCATGTCGTCGCTGCCGCCGGAAGCGCGGGAGAAACTTTTTTCGTCCGTGGGCGGCGCGAGCGCCGGGATCGCGATCGTCATGGTGGTGGCGATCTTCATCTTGCCGCTGATGATGGTGATCAGCACCTTTCTCAGCGCCGGCATCCTGCACCTCTCGCTGATGATCTGCAGCGGGGCGAAGCAGCCGTTTGAGACGACGCTGCGCACCTACTGCTACTCCTCGGGTTCGGGCGCGATCTTTCAGCTCATCCCCGTCTGCGGGGCATCCATCGGCGGGCTGTGGGCGCTGGTCTGCATGTGCATCGGCATGGCGAAGACGCACGAGATCGGCACGGGCCGCGCGGTCTGCGCGGTGCTGCTGCCGACGGTCGTGTGCTGTGCGCTGTTCGTCGTGCTGATCGGGGCCGTGATGGGGATGGTCCTGAGCACACAGGGGATGAACAACTGACCGCCGCAGCGGCGCACCGGCATGAACTGGCGGCGGCTGCGACCCGGCGAACTCGATCACGAGGCGGTGTGGCTCGGCGTCTCGCTGGCGAGCCTCGCGCTCGCGTGGCTCTGGCTGCGGCTCGGCCTGCCGCTGTTGCGCTGCCCTTTCCATGAAGTGACGGGCTGCGCGTGCCCGACGTGCGGGGTCACGCGCTGCGTGCGGTTCGCGCTCGGCGGGGATTTCGGCGCGGCGTTGCGGATCAATCCGCTCGCGCTCATCGCGCTCGGCGCGACGGCACTCTACGACGGCTACGCGGCGACGGTGCTCGCGCTGCGTCTGCCGCGGCTGCGGGCAGACGCGCTGCCGGGGTGGGCGGGAAAATGCGCGCGCGCCGCCGCGGTGACAGTGATCGCCGCGAACTGGGCGTGGCTGGTGTGGCGCGGGGTGTGACGGATTAGCGCCCCCGCAGAAGCTCGCGGACCTGCGCGGCGGTGCCTTCGATGGCATTGAGCGAGCGGAGGCGGCCGTGGGCGTCGATGAGCCAGACGGTGGGGAGCGCATTGATGCCGAGGCTGCGCACGAGCGGGCCTTCCCAGCCTTTGCCGTCAAAGGCCACGGGCCAGGTCAGCGCGCGGGATTTCATCACGGCTGAGAGGTGCTCGCTCTTTTCATCCAGGCTGACGCCGAGCACCTGCACGCTGCCGGGCGGGAGCTCCGCCACGGCCTGCTGCACGCTGGCGACGGCGGCAAGCGACGGCTGCGATGGCGCTGCGAAAAACACCACGATCACCGGCTTTCCTGCGAAGTCGGCGAGCCGGATCTCGCGCCCCTGGACGGAGGTGAAAGCGAGCGGCACCTCGCCGCCGAGCAGGCGCACGCGCCGGAGGTCGTCGGCGATGCGCCCCTTCAGCTCGGCGTCGGCGGCGAGCGCCTGCGCGTCGTCGAGCAGCGCCTCCTTCAGCTTTGGCTGCGCATCGAAAAGGGTGGCGACTTCCGTGAGCAGCGCGGCGAGGCGGCGGTCCGCCGGATACGCCGCCTGAAATTTCCGGGCGGCGGCCAGCAGCTCCTCGCGCCGCGCCGGAGTCACCTGGCGGAGGTCGCGCATGAGGCGGGAAACTTTCGCGAAATCCAGCTCGACACGCTGCGCGGGCGTCGCGGTCTTCTCCAGATCGTCGAGCAGCTTTTTGCCAGCGGCGCGCACCTTGTCCGACTGCTCGAAATCCCCGCGAATTTGCAGCAGTCGCGCCAGCCGCAGCCGCGTTTCAAAAATCCGCGCATCGTCCGGATGCGCGGCGAGAAAGCCGCGCAGCGCGCGCTCCTGCTTCGCGAGATGCGCGACGACCAGACCGCGCGCGGCTTCCGCCGTCTGCGCCTGCTCCT
>JAYTML010000284.1:0-2283 GCA_043728655.1 Chthoniobacter sp.
GCCACAGCCCCGCTGCCGGCGACCACAGCCACCACAGCGCACCGACCCCCAGCGGCCAAGTGCAGAAGTACCAGAATCCCACGCTCCGCGCGCAGCTCCACCAGCGGGGCGGGGCGTCGTTTGGCGGGGAAAATCTCATGGGCCGCAGACCATGCCCGCCCCGCCGCAGGCTGGCAATCCGGCGCCACCCGAAATTGTCTTTGCACGCCCGCCCACCGATTTAGCCTCCGCCTCCCGATGCGCCGCGTGCTGCTTCCCATCCTCCAGGCGCTGATCACCATCGCGCTGCTTGCGTGGGTTTTCAGCGATCCGCGCGTGCGCACGGAAGCCGCCACGCTCTGGCGCGTGGCCGACGGCGGCTGGGTCGCGCTCGGCCTGCTCGCGGCCGGCGTCTGCGAACTCGCCGGCCTGCTCCGCTGGTGGTGCTGCCTGCGGCTCGCGGGCCTGCCGGTCGGGCTCCGGCGCGCGGCGGCGCTGCATTTCATGGGGCAGTTCGCCACGCTTTTCCTGCCCGGCTCGGCGGGCGGCGATGCCGTGAAAATCGCCTGGCTCGCCGCCGAGTTTCCCGGCCGCAGGATCGGCGGCGTCCTCGCCGCGCTGATGGACCGGCTCAGCGGCTTCGTCGTCATCCTCGTCGCCGCCTTCGCCGTCGCGCTGCTGCGGCACGACTGGTTCACGCGCACACCGCTCACCGCGGCCATTTTCCACGGCGTCCTCATCGCCCTCGCGGCCGCCGCCGCCGCGCTCGTCTTTTGGGGCATCACCAGCCATCCGCGCCTGCGCCACCGGCACCCGCGATGGCTGCCGATGCGCGAGCACGTCATCGAGATCTCCGGCGTCTTCGCGCTGCTCTTCACCGGCGGCCGCCGCTCCCTCGCAGCGCTCGCGCTTTCGGCCTGCACGCTCGTTGCGTTCTTTCTCATCTACTACTGCGCCGCCCGCGCGCTCGCCACGCCGCTGCCGCTGGCCGATGTCTTCTCCGTCATGCCGGTGATCGATGTCATCACCATGCTCCCCGTCACGATCTCCGGCATCGGCCTGCGCGAGAAAAGCTTCGAGACCCTGCTCGGCGCGCTCTGCGGCGTGCCGCCCGGCGCGGCGGTGCTGATCTCGCTCGGCGGCTTCGGCCTGTATGCGTGCTGGTCGCTGCTCGGCGCGCCCGTTTTTCTCCTCTACCGTACCGCCCGCTCATCCGCTCCCGCCAATGTCTAAACCCACACGCCTCGCCGTTGCCTTTGGCGCGTCCTTCCTCGGCTTTCCCACGCATCTCGGCTTTCTGCGCGCCCTCATCGCGGGCGGGTGGAAACCGCACGCCGTCGCCGGATCGTCGGCTGGCGCGCTGCTCGCCGGGCTTTATGCGGCGGGGTTGAAAATGGAGGTCATCGAGGCGGAGTTCACGCGTGCCGATTTGAAGCTCCAGTTCCGCGAGCGCAGCTTTCCGCTGCGTGCGCTCGGCACCTTCCTCGGGCGCGGCGGCGTGCCCGCTGTCCTGCTCGGGCACAAGATCGAGCGCGTGCTCACCGGCCTCGTCGGCGACATGCGGATCGAGGACTGCCCCGCCGCCCGCCTGCATCTCGCGGTCGTGAATCTCCGCACCAGCGCCGTCGAGTTGCGCGACCGCGGCCCGCTCGTCGAGACGATCCTCGCGAGCTGCGCGCTGCCCGGCTTCCTCGCGCCGCGCCGGATGGACGGCGAGCTGCTTTGGGACGGCGGCCTCGGCAGCGTCGTCCCCGTGGAGCAGTGGATCGACGATCCCGACATCACGCACCTCGCCGCCCACACCATCCTCCACGAGGAGCAGGTCGCATCGCGGGCGCGGCCCGAGCGGCTGAACTTCCCCGGCGCGATGTTCGCCGGCCACCAGCTCACCGCCGACGAGGTGCTCCGCTGGAAGCTCGAACTCGCGCGGCGCTCGGGAAAGGTCACTGTCCCCATCGAGACCGTGACTCAGCGCCCGCGGCTCGGTCTCCCGATCACCGCGCCCGCCCGCCAGCCTTGGCCCGTGCTTGCCCGCGGGCTGATCGCGCTCGGCGAACGCTCCGCGCAAACCGCGCTCGCCCGGCTCGGTCCGGGCCCGCTCGCGGTCACCGCCGCCGAAATGCCAGCAGCCAGCTATTGAAAGGCGTGCGGCCCCACAGCGGGCGCACGTCGTGGTCGAACTTGGTTTCAGAAAAGCGCGCCGTGACAGACTCGATCGTGGGAAACGCGAGCGCGGGCCGCGTCATCCACGCGCAGCGCTGCGCGAACCATTCCAGCGTCTGCGTCGCGCGGAATCGCCAGCTC
>JAYTML010000285.1:0-5405 GCA_043728655.1 Chthoniobacter sp.
GCTCCGCCGGTGATGTCCACAATCTCGGGCCGGTGTTCGGTGATCCACGCCCCGACGCGGTGTGCGTCCTCCGCGTTCATCATCTCGGTCCGCCAGGGCGCGGCATCGACGTGGCAGTGGTGGCAGGCCTGGTTGCATTTCCGCCCGACGTTGACCTGCAGCGTGCGCAGTCCCGCGCGGCGCAGCGTGAGTCCGTGCGCGGCGAGTTTTTCGTCGAAGCGGTTCATACGCCTAGCAGCAGTCGCCGCCGTCGCAGCATTCGCTTGCTGCGGTCGTGGCGTCGTAGTCCTGGCCCTTGGTTTCCTTCGGATGCCGCAGGCGCATGCCGGAGCAGTCGAAAGGTTTGGCGTCTTCCGGCGCGACGGGCGTGCGCGGCTCGATGAAGTCAAACGCGTCGCGATACGGCTCGCGCTGGTAGAGCTGGAATGTCTTGTCGCAAACGGCATAGCGCTCGCCGCGTTCGAGCGCGTGCCCGTCGTCGTCGAGCACCTTCTTGAACGGCCCCTTGTAGATCACCGCCTGGTTCCGCTCGAAGCACGCGCCTTGTTTTCCTTTGAAAGCCTCGACCGTGACCGAGCGGAACTCGAAGCCCTGCACGGTGCGCCACGGCTCGGCGTCGCGTTTCAAAATGCGGACGCCATAGAAGCCGGCGTCGGTGAAGGCGCGCACGAATCCGCTCTCGGTGAGCGCGCCGCTGATGCAGCCGCTCCACAGTTCGGGGTCATTCTGCATGGCGAGCGGCACCTCCTCGTCGCTCACGATGTCGCTGATCACGGCGCGCCCGCCCTTGCGCAGCACGCGGAAGATTTCCTCGAAGAGCTGACGCTTCGCGCGACCCTCGACGAGGTTGAGCACACAGTTTGAGACGACGACGTCCACGGAGTCATCGGCGATCAGCGGATGGCGCACGCGCAGTTCCTCGGCGAGTTCGCCGGCGCGGAGAAAGGCATTCGCGTCGGCGATGGGGCGCTCGCGCAGCTCGGCGTCGAGCTTTTCCAAATCGAGCGCGAGGTCCTGGATGCGGCCTTTGCGAAACTCCACATTGGCGAATCCGATCCGCTCGGCGACCACGGGCGCATTGCGGCGGGCGACATCGAGCATCGCGTCCGTCATGTCCACGCCGATCACGCGGCCGGTCGGGCCGACGACCTGCGCGGCGATGAAACAGATCTTTCCCGTGCCGCTGCCGAGATCGAGCACGGTCTCGCCGGGGTGCAGATGCTTGCTCGGATCGCCGCAGCCGTAGTCGCGCTCGATGACTTCGGCGGGGATGATTTTCAAATACTGCGGATCGTAATCGACCGGGCAGCAGAGCGCGGGCTCGCAGCATTCCGCGCCCGATGAGTAGCGTTCCTTCACGGCAGTTTCCACGTTCAGAGGGTTCATAGAGAGATTCTGATTCGCTAGTTAAAGCCACACGGACGCGCATGCGACACGTCTTTTTTGCCGCGGGCGCATCATGGCGTGAGCCAGCCGCCGGTCGCCTGGACCGGGGTGAGGCTGTCCTTTCCGGTGACCCACACGGCGAGAGCGCGTGCGCCGCGGAGGCCGTCGGACGGAAAGTCCGCGGTGAAACCCGCACGGGCGCTGAGCATCGCGCGATGATCGAGCGAGAGCGCCACAAATTCATGGCGGAGCTTGCGGCCGCTGTTCTCGCCGGCTTTCACGTCCGACTCGAGATTCCCTCCAAGCGGCGCGAGCCACACATCCCACGCCGCCACGCCGCCCGCGGCGGGCGCGAAGTGCGCGGTGACGTGTGCTCCGGCGACGCGGACCGTCAGCACGCCCGGCTCGCCGGCGACCGGCGGCAGCGCGCGGTCGCGCCATTCGCGCCCGTTCAGCACGAAGCATGGCGTATAAATCTGCCGCGAGCCCCACGCCGACGCGTAGTCGCGCTGCCGGCGGGTGAAGAGCGGCGAGGCCCAGCGGTCTTTCCAGCCGAGGGAATCCCAGTAATCGACGTGCCAGGCGACGGGCACCACCTCGCGCCAAAGCCCCGCGTTTTCGCGCAGCCCGCGCAGCCAGTCCTCGGCGGGCGGGCAGCTGCTGCAACCTTCCGATGTGAAAAGCTCCACGAGATGCGCGCGGCGAGGCGGGCTTTGAAAGGTCTGGCCGCCTTCCTCGGCGCGAACCGCGAGTGCTGTGGCGGCGAGGCCGCCCAGCAGCGCGAGGTGGGTGAAAGTCATGCGGCTGGGAGCGACGACGCCCGGGCATTATTCCCAGCTGATAGTATGGAGCGAGATTGAGGTTGCCCGTGTGCGGCAGACTTCGCTTCCATCGCTGCCACCCCCATGAGAATCACGTCCATCCTCCTCGCCGGCATCGCCACCACCGCATTCGCCGCAAGTCCGCTGGAGGACGCGGCACGCCCGGTCGCGACGACTGAGGCGCTGACGGCGGATGAGGCGGCGAAAAAGATGACGCTCCCGCCGGGATTCAGCGCGCAGGTGGTCGCTTCCGAACCGGACGTCGTTCAGCCGGTCGCCTACACCATCGACGACCGCGGGCGGCTCTGGGTCGTGGAAAACACGAACTATCCGGACTGCCCCGGCAAGCCGGTGGACAAGATTCTGATCTTCGAGGATTTCGACGCCGCCGGCCGGGCGCGGAAGCGGACGGTCTTTTACGACAAGCTGACCTTTGCCACCGGCATTGCCGTAGGCCACGGCGGCGTGTGGGTCGGAGCGCCGCCGAACATTCTCTTCTTCCCGCTGAAAGACGGCCAGGAGACTGCCGCTGGCGAGCCTCAGGTCGTGCTCGACGGCTGGGGAAACGAGGACACGCACGAGACGCTGAATGACTTCATCTGGGGGCCGGACGGCTGGCTGTATGGAACGCAGGGCATTTTCACGAACTCCAACGTGGGGAAGCCGGGTGCGCCGGACAGTGAGCGCGTGAAGATCAATGCTGGCGTGTGGCGCTACCATCCGGTCAGGAAAAAATTCGAGCTCTACGCCGAGGGCGCGAGCAACCAGTGGGGCGTGGACTGGGACGACCGCGGGCAGGCGTTCTTCGCGGCGTGCGTGATCCCGCACATGTGGCAGTGCATCCAGGGCGCGCGCTACCACCGGCAGGCGGGGCAGCATTTCAATAAGTTCACGTACGGCGACATCAAGACGATCGCCGGCTTCGAGTATGAAAAGCGCGCCTACTGCGGCGCGATGATCTACCTCGGCGGGCAGTGGCCGAAGGAATTCCGCGACACGTTTTTTTTCCACGACATCCACATGAACAAGCTGCGCAACGAGAAGCTCTCGCGCGACGGCTCGGGCATGAAGAGCGAGAAGAAGATGGATTTCCTCGTCTCGAATGACGCTTGGTACCGCGGCCTCAGTCCGCAGTACGGGCCGGATGGCTCGGTCTTCGTGAGCGACTGGTACGACAAGGTGCCGTGTCATCAGCAGCGCGAGTACACGGACCGGACGAACGGGCGCATCTACAAGCTGGTGTACGAAGGCGTGAAGCCCGTGAGCGTGGACCTGGCGAAGGCGAGCGACGCCGAACTCGTGCGGATGCAGCTCCATGAAAATGACTGGTACGTCCGCCATGCGCGGCGCATCCTCGCCGAGCGCGGGCCGAAGCCGGAGGTGCAGACGGCGCTGCGGAAAATGCTCCGCGAAAACCCGGACGAGACGCGCAAGCTGCGGGCGCTTTGGGCGCTGCATGGCGTGCAGGGGCTCGACGAGGCGACGGCGCTCGAAGCGCTCAAAAGCCCGATGGAATACGTGCGCGCGTGGACGATCCAGCTCGCCTGCGAGGACGGCGCGCCGACTGCGGCGCAACTCGCGGAGTTTGCGAAGATGTCGCGCGACGACGCCTCGCCGGTGGTGCGGCTTTACCTCGCGTCCGCAGCGCAGCGGATCGATGTCGCGAAACGCTGGCCCATCCTCGAAGGGCTGGCCTCGCACGCCGAAGACGCAAACGACCACAATCTGCCGCTGATGCTGTGGTATGCCGCCGAGCCCGCGGTCGCCGCCGACATCGCGAAGGGCGCGGAGCTGCTCGGAAACTGCAAGATTCCCAAGGTGCAGGAATTCATCACCCGCCGGATGGCCGCCCAATGAATAGGCGAGTTTCATTATGAGCGCTGAAGCGTCAAAAATAGGACAGGCTCCGCTGGCCAGCGATGCCGGAGGCATCACGGAAATTAGCCGGCGGTCGAGCGAGTCTGCGAGTGAACACCCCCGGTTACGCAAAACGGAGGACGCACCCTGGAAGGGTGCCAGAAGGATGCGTCCGGTGTGTTTCCTGAGCGGTGGTGAGCTGAGTCGCGCGGCGCGCATCTTCGACCCCTGCCGGGGTCGGTCTCCTGGGCGACCGGCAACCGGGGGTAGTCGCTCGTTCCTCGCTCGACCCCCGGCTAATGTCTTTCATGCCTCCGGCATATTGGCGCTGGCTCGTTGCTGCGTTTGGTTTGCGCTGGTTTTTTCTGCGGCCACACTCGTCGTCGGCCAGGACGCAGCTCCGAACCCGCTCACGGTTCTGGTCCAGACGCTTGGCAGGATCGAGAGTCCGGAGGCGCAGGCGAACATCCTGCGCGGGATGAATGCCTCGCTCAAGGGCAGGCGGGGAGTGGTCGCGCCGCCGGCATGGGCGGAGCTTTATGAAAAGCTCAGGACGAGCCCGAGCGAGGACGTGCGGCAGCAGGCGCAGGCGCTGGCGGCGACATTCGGCGGCGGCGGAGCGATCGAGGAGATGCGGAAGACATTGGGCGACCCGGCGGCGACGGTGGATGCGCGCAAGGCGGCGCTCGATTCGCTGCTCGCGGCGAAAGATGCGGCGACGCTGCCGCTGCTGCTCAGTTTCGTGAAGCAGCCCGGTTCGCTCCGCGCACTGGCGCTCCGCGGGCTCGCGGGTTACGACGACGCGCAGATTCCGGCGGCCATCCTTTCCTCGTACAAGACGCTCGACTCCGCGGAGAAGCGCGATGCCGTGAATACGCTGCTGGCGCGCCCGGCCAGTGCGCGCGCGCTCATCGCGGCGATCGAGGCAAAGGCGCTCGACCGCGCGGAGATCACGGCGCCGGCTGCGCGGCAGTTGCAGAGCCTGCGCGATCCGGAGATCGACGCATGGATGGCGAAGCATTGGGGCGCGGTGCGCGGCTCGTCGGCCGACCGGCAGAGGGAGATCGCGAAGTTCAAGGAATTCTGCACCACCGACCTCATCCTGCGCGCGGACGCCGAGCGCGGGCGCGCGATCTTTTCCCAGACGTGCGCCGCCTGCCACACGCTGCACGGCTCGGGAGCGAAGATCGGCCCTGAGCTGCCGGGCGGCTTTGAGGACCTGGACTACCTTTTGCAAAACGTCGTCGATCCCAATGCGATCATCGGAAAGGACTACCAGCAGACCTTTGTGCAGACAAAGGACGGGCAGACCGTCAGCGGGGTGGTGCAGGCGGATGACGC
>JAYTML010000286.1:0-5932 GCA_043728655.1 Chthoniobacter sp.
AGCTTTCCGTTTTCCAAATGGCGCAGCGGAACCGGCTCGCCATAGGCGGCGGTATTTCACCCGACATGCTTGATGCAGCGAGGGTCGCGCAGGTGTCCAGCCGCCCTATCCCGTCGAGCACGCGCTGATAGATCCCATAGCCGAGCCGCTCGAAATTCAGCGTCTCGTATTCGGCGAAGATCGAATCGCCATTGCGGATGGAGGGGTAGTGAATCTTGAGCGTCTCCTCATGCCGCGCCTTGCGCGCGGCGAGCGCGGCGAGCCGTTCCGTGATCGCACACACCGAGCGGCAATCGCGCAGGTAATCGGGGCGCGACGCTTTGCACTCGAAGATCGCCGTGAGCCCGACGGCCGCGGCCGCACCCGGCGGAATGACCGTCTCGCGAGTCATGCCGCGCCCTCCGCGAAAATGACCTTGGCCCCACTTTGGCCTATTTACAGAGAGCGGAAGGGGGGGGATTCGAACCCCCGGAACGTTTAACCGTTCGTTCGATTTCGAGTCGAGTGCTTTAAACCGGGCTCAGCCACCCTTCCGTTTCGGCAGGCGGGAGAGGTAGCATCGCGCCAAAGGCGACGCCAGCGGTTTTTCCGACTTCCTTCGCCCGTCGCTCCGGCTTCACGACGCAGCGGCAAAGAGGATCTTCCACCCGAAGACCGCGATTCCGCCGACCGCCCAGCCCACGGCCACCACACCGACCGCGATCGGCGCGAGCGCATTCACGCCGGCAGCCGCGCACGCACCCACGGCCACGACGCCCACCGAAAAAACGCCCCCAGCGACCACGCCAAGCGCGACGAAGCCAGTCGCCACGATGCCCACCGCCACACCGCCGACCGCACGCTGCCCCACCGCGATCAGGCCCCGGGCCACGCGCGGCCGTCCGTCCGCGCCGTTTCCAAAAGCGACATGCACCACCGGCGAACCCATCCACAGCATTTTCGTCCGCCATTCGAAACCCTCGCCATGCCACTCCGCGAGCCCAGGGCGCGGCGCATCGCAGTGCGGGCAGAAAGCCAGGCGCGCATCCACGGGCTCGGAGCATTGGCGGCAGGGTGTGAGCGGCATGCGCGCATGTTTGCGCGGGCGGCGCGGCGCGCGGCGAGTCTAAATCACGCTGTCGTCCGCCTGCGCGGATTCGACATAGAAAAGCTCGCACGCCCCGTTGCCCGTGTCGGTGCGGCTGAGCGATGTCGGCCACAGAAATCCGTCGGCCTTCGTCGCGTTCACGAGGTAGCCGCGCAGCGTCACGACCTGGCCCGCGCGCAGCTTGCGGATGACTTTGGCCACTTCGGAGCTGGCCGCGATCACATGGTTGTTTGCCGCATGGCAGGCGATCTCCTTTTCCGGGATCGGCGGCGCATTCCGCCACTGGTAGAAAAAGAACCGGTTGCTCTGCGCGATGCGGAGCTGGTCGAGCACCGCCTGATCCGACATCGGGCCCCAGCCGAGAGCCACATCGTATGGCACGAGGTCCGCGCCGTCCGCCCAGTAGCGCTTCGTGTGGAGCACGCGCGCCTGCACCGAGTAGAGCGCCACCGCCGTGAGCGTGAAGCCATGCGCGTCGCCGAGCGGCTTCGCGGGAATCAACTGCTGCACGGGCTCCGTGGCCACCAGCACGCCCGGCGGATGCCGCAGCGCCGCCTGCGGCCAGAGCCCGTAGAGGCCGGCCGCCGCCAGCGCGGGAAAGGCCGCGCGTCTGAGCGCCGATTTCAAATTCATGCGGAGGCAAAAAGCAGGACACGCGCCGCCGGATGGCGGGTTGCCTTTGCCCCGCCCTCCCGCTTCCGTCGGCGCCGCCATGAAAAACTCCCCCGCCCTGCTCACCGCGAGCCTCCTGGTTTGCGCCGTCCTTTTCACCCCCGCCGACGCCGCCGGGCAGCCGGCACCGCTCCCGCTCTGGCCCGCCGCCGCTCCGGGCGAAAAAGGCGACCTGCCTCCCGAGGCCGACATGACCAAGCCAACCGACGGCCTCGTGGCGGGAAAGCGCGTGATCCGCACCGGCAATGTCTCGCAGCCCACGCTCACCATTTTTCCGCCGCCCAAGGACAGGGATACCGGCGCCGCAGTCGTGGTCTGCCCCGGCGGCGGCTACAATATCCTCGCCTGGGATCTCGAAGGCACCGAGGTCTGCGAGTGGCTGAACTCCATCGGCGTCACCGGCGTGCTGCTGAAGTACCGGGTGCCGAAACGCGCCGGGCTCGAACGGCACGCCGCCCCGCTCCAGGACGCACAGCGCGCACTCGGCCTCGTGCGCTCGCGCGCCGCGGAACTCTCGCTCGACCCGAAGCGCATCGGCGTCCTCGGCTTTTCCGCCGGCGGCCATCTCGCCGCTGCGCTCAGCACAAACTTCGCCCGCACCTACGAGCCGCTCGACGACGCGGACAAAGTGAGCTGCCGCCCCGATTTCACGATCCTCATCTACCCCGCCTACCTCACGCTCAAGGAGGAAGGCGACAAACTCGCGCCCGAGATCAAAGTGACTGCGGAGACTCCGCCCGCCTTCCTCGCCATGGCGCAGGACGATCCGATCCGCGTCGAGACCGCGCTCTTCTACTCGCTCGCGCTAAAGAACGCGAAAGTGCCCGCCGAGCTGCACACCTACCCGAGCGGCGGCCACGGCTACGGCCTGCGTCCCAGCGAGCACGCCGTCACGACCTGGCCCGCACGCGCCGCGGAGTGGATGGAAAGGCGCGGTCTCCTGAAAAAGGCGGACTGAACCAGCGCCGGTTCGCGGAAATTATTTTCGCATCCCGCCCCCACGCGGGGATTGCTTCCATGAGTGAACCCGCTCTTTTTGCGGGGAAGGCCCCGACGATGATTGAATTCCTCAGCAAGCTGTTTGACACCTCAGACTTCCCCGCGCGCTGGCAATGCGGCCACTGGACCGAAGGCCACGGCTGGCTGCACATCGGCTCGGACCTTGCCATCGGCGGAGCCTACGCGGCCATCCCGCTTTCCATCGCATGGTTCGCGATGAGCAGACGGCGCGACCTCACCTTTCCAAAGCTGTACTGGCTTTTCGCGCTCTTCATCCTGTCCTGCGGACTCGGGCATTTTATTGAGGCGACGATTTTTTGGCAGCCGTGGTACCGCCTTTCCGGCGTGGTGAAGCTCATCACCGCCGCCGTCTCGTGGGCGACCGTGCTGGCCCTCATCCGGGTCATGCCCACGGCCCTCGCATTGCCCAGCGCGTTCCACCTCAATGACGAGCTGAAGAAAGAGATCGAGGAGCGCAAGCGCGCCGAGGAGGAGGTCCGGCGGCTCAACCTCGCGCTCGAAGATCGCATCGGAGAGTTGCAGGCTCTCTTCGATGTCCTGCCCGTCGGCATCGGCATCGCCACCGATCCCGAAGGGGGGCACATCCGGACGAATCGCGCGTTTGCCGAAATGCTCCGCCTCCCACCCACGGCCAATGCCTCCCTGAGCGCCCAGGAAAGCCAGGCGCCGACGCACTTCAAGGTCTGCGTGGACGGACGCGAACTCCGCCCCGAGGAGCTGCCCATCCAAGCAGCCGCCCTCAAGAATCGGGTGATCCGGGACATGGAGGAAGACGTGGTTTTTTCCGACGGACAGCATCTCCACCTCCTCGGATACGCCGCGCCGCTTTATGACAGCCGCAATGCCGTGCGCGGCGCCGTCGGCGCGTTTGTGGACATCACCGCGCGGAAGCACGCCGAGGACGAGCGCCAGTCCGTCGAGCGCAAGCTCCAGGAGACGCAGAAGCTCGAAAGCCTCGGCATCCTCGCAGGCGGCATCGCGCACGATTTCAACAACCTCCTCACCGGCGTCGTGGGCAATGCCTCCCTCGCACGATGCGACCTGCCGGCCAGTTCGCCGGTCGTTTCCCACCTTGAGCAGATCGAGGAGGCCGCCATGCGCGCCGCCGATCTTTGCAAGCAGATGCTCGCCTACGCGGGCAAGGGGCGTTTCGTCGTCCAGAATCTCGATATCAGCACGCTGGTCAGGGACACGGCCTACCTGATCCAGAGCTCGATCTGCAAAAACGCCGTCCTCAAATTCAATCTCGCCGAGGACGTGCCCGCGGTCCTCGCCGACGCCACGCAGGTGCGGCAGATCGTCATGAATCTGGTCATCAACGCCTCCGAGGCCATCGGCTCCCGCAGCGGATTCATCGCCCTGACGACCGGCACGATCCACGCCGACCGCGCCTACCTCGACGGCACCATCATGGCCCCGGATCTCCCCGCGGGGAACTACGCCTTTCTTGAGGTCAGCGACACCGGCTCGGGCATGTCGCCGGACACGGTTTCCAAAATCTTCGATCCGTTTTTCACCACCAAATTCACCGGCCGCGGGCTCGGGCTCGCCGCCGTCCTCGGCATCGTCCGCAGCCACAAGGGGGCGATGCGGGTCTATAGCGAGGTGGGCAAAGGGACGACGTTCAAGATCCTCTTCCCGTGCGCCAATGACTCCACGATCCTCGCCGACGACGAGTCGCACAGTCTCGACACCTGGCACGGCTCCGGCACCGTCCTCGTGGTCGATGACGAGGAGACCGTCCGCACCACCACCACCCGCATGCTCCAGGTGCTCGGCTTCACCGTCCTCACCGCGAATGACGGCTACGAGGGCGTGGAGCGCTTCCGCGAGCATGCCGCGGACATCACCGCCGTCGTGCTCGACCTCACCATGCCGCGGATGAACGGCGAGGAGGTCTTCCGCGAGCTGCGGATGCTCCAGCCCGACGTGCGCGTGCTGCTCATGAGCGGTTTCAATGAACAGGAAGCCGTCCACCGTTTCCTCGGCAAAGGCCTCGCCGGCTTCCTGCAAAAGCCGTTCCGGGTCCCGAATCTCCGCGCCAAGCTGAAGGAAATGCTCGGCGAGAGCGGCCCTACTTCGCCGCGCCCTTTGTAATCCGGACGCGGTCCAGTTCCGTCCCGTCGATGCTGATCTGCTTCAGCACCAGCTCCTGCGCGCTGAGCTCGATGAGCGAAAACGAATGCGTGTTCGCGACATACTTCGCCGTCAGGGGCACGTAGTTGCCCGGATTGTCCTTCTTTAGCTGCGCCACCGTCTTGTCGAAATCCTTCGCATTGTAGAGCGACGCGCCGCCGCCGCCGCTGACGATGTGGATGATCCCGCGCGGCACGGTTTTCGTCACGCCGTCGTAATCCTCGTCGAACACGAAGTCCCCGTTCACGCGCCCCTTCGGATCGCGCTTCGGTGGGTTCGGGGTGAAGCGCAGCGGCTTCGAGCGCTGGTAATTGTGGACGTGCCCCGCGAAGACGACGTCCACGCCGTTTGCCTCAAAGATCGGCTCCAGCAGCCGCATCTTCTGCTCTGAGTAGTGTTGCGGGGAGGTGTGAAACGCCGGCGCGTGCATGCAGACGAATTTCCACGGCTGCTTCGATTCCTTCAGGTCCTTCTCCACCCACGGCGCGAGCTCCATGAAGCTCGCCGTGTTGTAGCCGTTCGTGTCCAGCATCATGAAATGCGCGGAGCCGTAGTCAAAGGAGTAGATATTCAGCGCCGGGTAGCTCGTCCCCGCGGCTGCGCGGAAGGTCGCCGCCACCTTCGCGTCCTTTCCGAGCGGCGTATTCCACGGCCCGATCCCCGGGCCGTTCAGCGGCCCGTGGAAAAAGTAAAACGCCCCCAGCGCATCCGGCGTATCCGGCAGCTTCGCCATGTCCGCGTCGTGATTCCCGATCACCGGATAGAAAGGAATCGACCGCATCAGCGGCGCCCCGGTCTTCGCGCTGGTCGCCGGCGGATTCCCGTAAGTCGGCCAGAAATGATGCATATACTGGCTCACCCGGCCCGCCGAATAGACGATGTCACCCAGCGCCACGAGGAAGTCCGGGCTGATCCGCGAAATCTGGAACGCGATCCCGTTCTGCTCGGACTTCCCGTTCGCCAGATCGCCCACCATCACGAATTTCACCGGCTTTCCCGCGCTCGCCCGCGTCCTCA
>JAYTML010000287.1:0-3083 GCA_043728655.1 Chthoniobacter sp.
CGGGCCGCCGGCGAGCGCCTCGGGGCCGATGTGGCCGAGGCATGCGCCGGTGCTGACGCCGGAGAAGCGCGCGTCGGTGAGGAGCGCGACGTGTTTGCCAAATGGCAGCATCTTCAGCGCGCTGGTGATCTGGTAGGTCTCCTCCATGCCGGTGCCCATGGGGCCGATGCCGGCGAGGACCATAACATCGCCGGCGACGACCGCGCCGGTGCGGAGCGCGGCGATGGCGGCGGCTTCGCTGGTGAAGACGCGGGCGGGGCCGGTCTTGCGATAGACGCCGTCGGGATCGATGACCGTGGGATCGAGCGCGGTGGCTTTGATGACGGAGCCTTCGGGCGCGAGATTGCCGATGGGGAAAACCATGGTGCCGGTGAGGCCGCGTTCGCGGGCCACTTCGGGGGACATGATGACGTCGTCGGCGTCCACGCCGTCACGATCGAGGAGGATTTCGCGGAAACGCGTTCGCCTTTCGCTCTGCTGCCAGGCGTCGAGATTCTCGCCGAGCGTGAGGCCGGTCGTGGTGAGCGCGGTGCAGTCGAGCAGGCCGAGCGCGCGGAGGTGGAGCATGACCTCGGGCACGCCGCCGGCGAGGAAGGCGCGGATGGTGGGGTGAAAGCGCGGGCCGTTTGGGAGGACATCGACGAGGCGCGGGGTGCGCTGGTTCACGGCGATCCAGTCGGCGACCGTCGGGCGCGGGAGCCTGGCGGAATGGGCGATGGCGGGGATGTGGAGGAGGAGATTCGTGGAGCCGCCGAATGCTGCGTGGACGGTCATCGCATTGCGGATGGAGGCGGGCGTGAGGATGTCGCGCGTGGTGATGCCGCGCGCCTCCAGTGCGGTGAGCGCGCGGGCGGAGCGGGTGGCGATTTCACGCCAGACGGGCTGGCCGCTGGGCGCGAGCGCGGAGTGGGGAAGCGCGAGGCCGAGAGCTTCGGCGACGACCTGCGAGGTGGCGGCGGTGCCGAGAAACTGGCAGCCGCCGCCGGGCGAGGCGCACGCGCGGCAGCCGAGGTCGGCGGCTTGTTCGAGGGTGATGAGGCCGCGGGAGAATCGCGCGCCGATGGTCTGGACCGCGCCGGCGTCCTCGCCATCGGTGGGCGGGAGCGTGACGCCGCCGGGGACGAGGATGCACGGGAGATCGTGCATGGCGGCGAGGGCCATCATCATGGCGGGGAGTCCCTTGTCGCAGGTGGCGATGCCGAGGACGCCGGAGCGGCGCGGGAGCGAGCGGATGAGGCGGCGGAAGACGAGGGCGGCGTCGTTGCGATACGGCAGCGAGTCGAACATGCCGGTGGTGCCCTGCGTGCGGCCGTCGCACGGGTCGGAGCAGGCGGCGGCGAATGGGATGGCGCCGAGCGCTTTCAGCTCGCGCGCGGCGGTCTCGACGAGCAGGCCGATTTCCCAATGGCCGGTGTGATAGCCCAGCGCGATGGGGGAGCCGTCGGGCGCGCGGAGGCCGCCCTGCGTGGAGAGGATGAGGAACTGCTTTCCATTTGAAAGCGCGGCCTCCCAGCCCATGCCGACGTTTTGCGTGAGGCCGAAAAGGTCGCCGCTCGGGCTTTCGCGGAGGAGTGTCTCGGTGAGTGGGAGGCGCCCCACGGGGCCGGGCGCGCGGGTGATGATCTCGTAGATGGCGGGGTCGTGGGGGAAGAGGTCGGCGGCAGGCATGGCGGTGGAGATTGGCAGAGCGAGAAGGTGTTTGAAAGGGCGGGCGGGAACGAGGTCGGATGCGTCGCGGGGTTTCGCGGGCTTGCGCCAAATTGAACGAGCCATATTCTGACTGGCATGAGCGTTGAAGACATCAAGCGCAGCATTGCGACTCTGTCGCCCGCCGAGCAGGGCGAGGTGACGGCCTTTCTCTTCCACCTCCGGCACGCGTCGGATTCGGAATATCAGGAGCGAGTCAGTTTGAGGCTGACGGATCGCGACCCTGCGCACTGGCTCACGCCCGAGGAGTTCGAGCGCCGGCTCGACGAGGAGTAGTCTCCCGATGGGGCGTCACGAGGTTTACATGCATCTCGGGCTGCTGGATTCCGTTCCGAAGAGCGGCATCCAGCGCCGGAAGATCATGGAGTTCATCTGTAGCCTGCGGGAGCGTCCCGAGACGCGCGGTGATTTCACGGACAAGGATGCGTCGCTCCGAGAGAGGCAGGTGAAGATCGTCGGCGACTACGCCATCACGTTCTGGCTGGATGCTCCGGTTCGGATTGTGATGGTCGTGGACGTGCGTCCGGCGGACACGTAGGCGAGGGAGCGGGGCGCTTCTTGGCAAGGGAGGGCGGGGATGGCAGAAGTGCGGGATGCGCCTTTTCTGGACTGCCATCGCTCTCGCCGTCTTGCTCGGGCTGCCGTACGCGATTTGGGGCGATGAGTTCATGCAGTGGTTCACGGGGGATGCAGCGCTGGTGTGGATCCGCGGGTGGGGTGCGTGGGGCTGGCTGGCGATCATCGGACTGCTGATGTCGGATCTTTTGCTGCCGATCCCTGCGACGCCGGTGATGTCGGCGGCGGGATATTTGTATGGCGTGTGGATCGGCGGCCTGATCGGCGCGGTGGGCTCGGTGGCTTCGGGGCAGCTCGGCTACTGGCTGTGCCGGGCGTGCGGGCGCGGGCTGGCGGCGCGGCTGGCGGGGGAGGAGCGGCTCGCGGAGCACGAAGGATATTTTGCGCGCAGCGGGCCGTGGCTTGTGGCGGTCTCGCGCTGGCTGCCGCTGCTGCCGGAGGTGGTGTCGTGCCTGGCGGGGCTCACGCGGATGCCGGCGCGGACTTTCACGCTGGCGCTGCTGTGCGGGTCGGTGCCGATGGCGTTTGTGTATGCGGCGATCGGCGCGGCGGGGCAGGAGAATCCGCGGCTGGCGCTGGGGCTGAGTGTGCTGGCTCCGCCGGTGCTGTGGGTGGTGGTGAGCCGGTGGCTGCGGCGGCGGGGAGCGGACTGAAAAACGCAGAGGCGCAGAGGCGCGGAGGCTTGACCGCGCGGAAGGTCGGCGGGCATCGTCGCGGACATGCGCGCGCGCTTTTTTCCCCTGCTGCTGATGGCGGCTGCGTGGCCGCTGGCGCAGGTGCTTTATCCCGGCTGCGCGACG
>JAYTML010000288.1:0-5753 GCA_043728655.1 Chthoniobacter sp.
CCAACTCAACGACGAACAACGTCCCCACTCACCGAAGCGCGTCCCGCCAGTTTCCACTTTCCGCCCCATCCCCGCCCTCCTGCCTTGCCACGCCGCCGCCGCTTCCCCTAGCTTCTCCGCCCCGATGAATATCCACGAGTACCAAGCCCGCGAACTGTTTGAAAAATTTGGCGTCGCAACGACCAAAGGCGCGGTCGCCGGCACCGCAGAGGAGGCCGCAGCGGCGGCGGAAAAACTGGGCACGAAGGAATTCATGGTAAAGGCGCAGATCCACGCGGGCGGTCGCGGAAAAGGGACGTTCACCAGCGGCTTCAAGGGCGGCGTCCACATGGCGACCTCCGTGGATCAGGTGCGCGACTTTGCCGGCGAGATGCTCGGCCAGACGCTCGTCACGCATCAGACCGGGCCGGAGGGAAAGGTCGTGAGCAAGGTGCTCATCGCCGAGCCCGCGACGATCGAGCGCGAACTGTATTTCGCCATCCTCCTCGACCGCGCGAGCAGCGCGCCGGTGGTCATCGCCAGCACCGAGGGCGGCATGGACATCGAGCACGTCGCCGAGCACACGCCGGAGAAAATTTTCCGCGAGCCGATCCATCCCGTGCTCGGCCTCCAGCCCTACCAGTCGCGCAAGATCGCCAAGGCGCTCGGCCTTTCCGGAAAGCAGATCGCCGCGGCGGCAAAGCTGTTCGGCGCCATGTTCAAGCTCTTCGTCGCGCGCGACTGCTCGCAGATCGAGGTGAATCCGCTCGTCGTCACCAAGACCGGCGAACTCATGGCGCTCGATGCCAAGTTCAACTTCGACGACAACGCCCTCTACCGGCAGCCCGAGATCGTGGCGATGCGTGACAAGTCCGAGGAGGACCCGCGCGAAGTCGCCGCGTCCGAGTTCAACCTGAACTACATCGGCCTCGACGGAAACATCGCCTGCCTCGTCAACGGCGCAGGCCTCGCGATGGCCACGATGGACATCATCCAGTTCGCCGGCGGCAAGCCCGCGAACTTCCTCGACGTGGGCGGCGGCGCGACCAAGGAGCAGGTCACCGCAGCCTTCAAAATCATCCTCAGCGATCCCGCGGTGAAAGGCATCCTCGTGAATATCTTCGGCGGAATCATGGACTGCGACGTCATCGCCCACGGCATCCTCGCCGCGGCGAAGGAAACCGGCCTCAGCATCCCGCTCGTCGTCCGCCTCGAGGGAAACAACGTCGCCGCCGGCAAAGCCACGCTCGCCGCCAGCGGCCTCGCCGTCATCCCCGCCGACGACCTCGCCGACGCCGCGAAGAAAATCGTCGCCGCCGTCAAAGCCGCCTGATTTCCACTTTTCACCCTTACTTCCCACCGCATGGCCATCCTCGTCACACCCACCACCCGCATCCTCGTCCAGGGCATCACCGGCGACTTCGGCTCGCGCCACGCACGGCTCTCCCTCGACTACGGCACGCAGCTCGTCGCCGGCGTCACGCCGGGAAAAGGCGGGCAGGTCTTTGAACACGGCGCGCATCGCGTGCCGATCTTCGACACCGTCGCCGAAGCTGCGCGCGAAACCGGCGCGACCGTCAGCACCATTTTCGTCCCGCCGCCGTTCGCCGCCGACGCCATCATGGAATGCGTCGATGCCGGCCTCGCGCTCGCCGTCGCCATCACCGAGGGCATCCCGGTCAATGACATGGTGCGCGTGAAGTACGCCATGCAGGGAGCGAAGACGCGGCTCATCGGGCCAAACTGCCCAGCCTCGTCACGCCCGGCACCGGCGAGAAATCGCACGGCGGCTGCCGCATCGGCATCGCGCCCGGCTACATTCACAAGAAGGGAAACGTGGGCGTCGTCTCGCGCAGCGGCACGCTCACCTACGAGGCGGTGTGGCAGCTCACCACCCGCGGCTACGGCCAAAGCACCTGCGTCGGCATCGGCGGCGATCCCGTCAATGGCACCAACCACACCGACGTGCTGAAGATGTTTAACGACGACCCCGAAACCGAGGCCATCATCATGATCGGCGAGATCGGCGGCGAAGCCGAGGAGGAGGCCGCCGCCTGGGCCGCCGCGAATTGCAAGAAGCCCATCGCCGCATTCATCGCCGGCGCCACCGCGCCTCCCGGACGCCGCATGGGCCACGCGGGCGCCATCGTCTCCGGCGGGAAAGGCACCGCCGCCGGCAAGATCGAAGCGCTCCAAGCCGCCGGCATCGCAATCGCCGAGACACCGTCCGTCATGGCCGACACGCTGCTGCGCCACTGGGGCAAGGCGTAATCGCCGTTAAAGCGACGGCGTTGCGACGGTCTTTTTGATGACCTCGCGCAAGCTCTCGCCGGTGAGTTGATCGTAGGCGGCGATGATCGTCGCTGCGTTCGCGCGGTTCCACGGAGTCTCGCGGATTTTCGTGATCCAGGATTTGAGGAAGCCGTCGCCTCGGCCCTCCGTCGCCGCGAGAAGCACGCGCGTGGCGAAATAGTAGTGGGCCTGAGTAAGGCCTTCGTCATTTTTCTGCTGGGCGGATTTGTCCCCCACCGCGGGCCACGCCAGAAGATCGATGTCCGGGGCGCGTTTGCCCAGAGTGGCGGGATCGAAGAGGGACTCGAAGACTTTGCGCCCGGTGTTGTCTCCGGGCTGGCCGAACTGTTGGTCGCAGGCGCGGATGGCCAGCAGATTGGCCACACCTTCGCAAAACCATCGACGATCCGCGCTGGCGATCACATGGGCAATCAGGTCCATCTCGACGAGTTCATGCACGCTGGTAAAGAGCGTCTGCGCCGGGGTCAGAAGGCCGCCACGGTCCAGCTCGCCTCCCTGAATTCCTAGTTGTGCCGGAGTGATTGTCCCGGCGCCTTGCAGCAGCGGGAACGTGATGGTGTCCTCTTTGCGAATGATCGCCACTTGGGACTCCACATCGTTGAGACCGGCGATGCCGCGGTCTTTCAAAACGATGGGATAGATGGGAGCCGGCTGGTTCGCGAAAGCTTTCTGGAATGCTTCAGCATTCAAAGGTTTGCCCGTCCCGACTACGCCCTTCCCGGAAATGGCGTAATCGAAATTACCCTTGTCTGTGGCGGGATCGTAGGAAAAGCCGGGGACTTCACGACCCTCCTTCAGCAGCGCTTTCAGGTCGTCTCGGAACCACACCTGCACGGAGTCGCCCTCGAATATGCGGATGAGCATCTGGGCGGAATTGGCAAGCAACGCCGCTTGCGATGAGAAAAAATCGGCCTCCTCGCGGGTCACATCGAAGCCATCTCGACGGATGATATCGAGAGCGCCATCGGTGATTGGAATCGGGGGTATGAAGGTTTTGTCAAAGCGCTCGTCGATGCGGGCGCGGGCCTTTTTGACAAGGTCGGCCAGCTCCGGCCCCAGCTTGGCGATGGCCTCCCGCAGGACGGCTGGATGGGTGATCGTGACGCCATCGAAAACCTGAGTCTGGCGGTCTGGAAGTGGCATGGCTTTGGCGGCTGCCTTTGGTGCTGCTTCCGCCTTGGGTGTGTCACCCGCGATTTTGCTTTTGATGGCGGCCAACGCTTCAGACCGGGCGGCGAGAAAGGCGTCTTTGAAGCTGGAGGGGTAGGCTGCTTCCAAGGCTGCGGTGAAGCTGGCGACACTATGGAAACCGCCCTCAGGAATGCGGCCCATAGCGCGCAGCTTCTGGAAGATCGGACGGCCATTGTCGTCGCCTCTTTGCGCGAGCTTCACGAGAGTGACCGTCGCCAGACGGCTCCCGGCCACGAAGAGGTATTCGGAGTTCTTCCCCGCTTCGTTGGATTTGCCGGAAAATGGATCGAGCGACTCGAATGCGCGGAGGAATTCGGCGCGCGCGGCGTCACCTTCGGGGAGGTCGGAGTAGAAGAGTTGCGCAAGCTTCTGGGCTTCGTTTTCCCTGGTGATCTTTCCCGAAGCTTTCATGGACGCTAACAAGTAATACCGCGCCAGAGCGCGAATGAGCACGGCTTCCCCCGGAGTGTCGGATGCCTCTGCGGTGAAGTATTGGGCTTTAATCTCGGATTGGAGAAATGCCTCCATGAGATAGTGCGCAGCCGCGACGGTAAGGGTGGGAAGTTGGGTTTGGAGAAGCCCCGGCAACTGATCGAATAGCTTCCGCTGATGCGCAGCAAGCTCCTCAGCCGAGATGCCCGGCGGATAGAAGAGGGGAAGATCGAGGCGAAACGGCTTAACCGCGTTCGCACCAGTCGGCGGACGGATGAGTTCGAGGCCGACGTGCTGATTGATGTAGGAGGGCCGAATGGTGAAATTCGTGCTCCCGGTTTTGGGATCCCGCGCATAGCTGATCTCGGGGAAAATCGTCCGCTCACCCTCCTTGAAAGGCTGGCTCGTCGCGCGGTTCCAAAAGTTCAAAGCGCTGAGATCGCCCGACCACTTTTCCCATTGCCGGACAAACCTCTCGATGTCCTTAAGCGCAGCGTCATAGCCCGCCGCGAAGCTCTTTTCGCTGACGGATTTTAATCCAAGCAGATGCGGTATCTGCGTCCGGTAATTCTCCCGGATGGAGTCGGTGGAAAGAGCCTCGATGAGGGCGTCTGCTTCCAGTTTCGCAGTGGCCCGCCGCTCGGCGCGATACTTCGCGATGGTCGGGAGGAGCAGTTCGATGACATCCGCCTCGTCGGCGGGATAGGTGATCGCGAGGCCATCCACGGTGCGGGTGGCGGTTTCGAGGGTGCCGGCATTTTCGATGGTATTCGTCACCGTCAGCGTCGGTCCGCCGAGCACGGCGCTTCCTCCGAAAATTGCCAGTCCGAAAAGGCAGCATGTGAGGAGGGCCG
Source organism: Chthoniobacter sp. (assembly GCA_043728655.1). Classification (GTDB taxonomy): domain Bacteria; phylum Verrucomicrobiota; class Verrucomicrobiia; order Chthoniobacterales; family Chthoniobacteraceae; genus Chthoniobacter. Next base: position 4,770 of record JAYTML010000288.1, read on the forward strand.
TGATTTTCATTCCGGAATGACCTGAACGAAAGCAGACCCGGCGGCAAACCCAAGTCCGCGGTTTTTCCCGCGCTTCGCCCTTGAAGCGCCGGGCATCGGCCCTTCATTCTCGGTGTGACGTTTCGCACGCGTCCGCCGCGTGCCTCTTTCAATCCGAAATCCAAAACCCAAAATCCAAATTCCCATGGCCGTAATCTCACGAGGACTCGAAGGCATCATCGCCGCTGAAACCCGCATCGGAGACGTGCGCGGCGACATCGGCCAGCTCATCTACTGCGGCTACGACATCAATGAACTCGCCGGCAAAGTCAGCTACGAGGAAGTCGTCCACCTGCTCTGGCACAACAGCCTTCCGACCCAGCGCGAACTCGACAACCTGACGACCGCGCTGCGCGCCGAACGCGAACTGCCGCAGGGCGTCCTCGATTTTCTAAAGAGCGCGCCGAAGACCGCCGCGCCCATCGACATCATGCGCACCGTCGTGAGCATGCTCGGCTGCTACCCGACCGTGCGCCATGACCTCGACATGTCCGAGAGCCAGGCTATCGCCATCAAGCTCGTCGCGCAGATCGGCATCGTGGCCGCCTACTTCCACCGCGCCCGCACCGGCCAGCCGCTGCCGCCGATCCGCAAGGATCTCGGCGAGGCCGCCCACTTTCTCTGGCTCATGACCGGCAAGGAGCCCGGCGCGGAAGCCGTGCAGACGCTCGATGTCGCCTACGTCCTGCACGCCGAGCACGGCTTCAATGCCAGCACCTTCACCGGCCGCGTCGTCGCCTCGACTTTGAGCGACATGTATTCCGCCGTCAGCGCCGCGATCGGCGCGCTCAAAGGCCCGCTGCACGGCGGCGCGAATGAGGGCGTCATCCACATGCTCCAGGAGATCGGCTCGCTCGAAGCCGTGGACCAGTGGATCGAGGACGCGCTCGCGCAGAAGAAGAAGATCATGGGCATCGGCCACCGCGTTTACAAAGTGCTCGACCC
>JAYTML010000289.1:0-6025 GCA_043728655.1 Chthoniobacter sp.
CGCGCGGTGATGAGAAGTCGCGCGGCTTCCGGCGCGGAGTTGAGCGCAAACTCGCGCCGCAGATAGACGGCGGGCGGCGCGTCGCCTTTGTCGCCGCGCACGCGGCCGATCCATCGCGGGCGCGGGCTCACGCGCGGTGGGCGAGGACTTCGCGCTCGTAGCGTTTCACCTCGGCGAGCCAGGCGGGGCCGACCGGCGTGTCGTGCCGGCGGCAGTGCTCGTCCCAGACAGCGCCAAAGGGCAGCGACTTCGTCTCTTCGAGAAGTGCCAGGCGCGAGGTGAAATCGCCAGAGGCTTCGTGTTCCCGGAGCTTCGCGGACGGTTCGAGCAGGGCGAGGAGGAGCGCCTTTTGCGCGGAGCGCGTGCCGATGACCCAGGCGGCGATGCGGTTGATCGAGGCGTCGAAGAAATCCAGCCCGATGTGTGTGCGGGCGAGGAAGCCGCCGCGGACGACCTCCTCGAAAATGGCGCGCGTGGGGTCGTCGAGGATGACGACGTGATCGCTGTCCCATCGGACGCCGCGGCTGACGTGGAGGAGGATCTCGGGGACGAACTGGAGGACGCTGGAAATTTTGTCCGCGAGGCTCTCCGTCGGGTGAAAATGCCCGGCATCGAGGCAGAGCAGCTTTTTCCGCGTGATGGCGTATCCGAGGTAAAACTCGTGGGAGCCGACGACGTAGCTTTCGCTGCCGATGCCAAAGAGCTTTGACTCCACGGCGTCGAGATGGAGCGCGGGATCGAGCGGCTCGGCGAAGATTTCGTCGAGCGCCGAGGCGAGCCGTTCGCGCGGGGCGCTGCGGTCGATGGGGAGGTCTTTCGAGCCGTCGGGGATCCACACGTTCGTGACGACTGGCGAGCCGAGCTGGCGGCCCATTTCCGCGCCGATGCGGCGGCAGGCGGTGCCGTGATCGATCCAGAACCTGCGCACGGCGGGGTCCGAATGACTGAGCGTTGCGCCATCGCTGGCGAGCGGATGGGAGAAGTAGGACGGGTTGAAATCCATGCCGAGGCCGCGCGCTTTGGCCCAGTCCACCCAGCCCTGAAACTGGGCGATGGTGTAGGCGTCGCGATCGATCTTGCGACCGCCGAGTTCCGCGTAGCAGGCGTGGAGGTTCAGTCTCTGTCGGCCGGGAATGAGCGAGAGAGCCTGATCGAGGTCGGCCCGGAGTTCGTCCGGCGTGCGCGCTTTCCCGGGATAGTTGCCCGTGACGGCTAGGCCGCTGCCGAGTTCTCCGCCGGCTCTTTCAAAACCGCCCACGTCATCGCCCTGCCAGCAGTGAAGTGAAATGGGGGTGCGGGCGAGGGTGGCCAGTGCGGCATGCGGATCGACGCCGAGGCAGGCGTAGGCGTCACAGGCGAAGTCAAAGGCGGTCGCACTCATGTAGAGAGGTGCCGAAGCTAGAGGTGAACCGTTTCTTGTGGCAACGGCATTCAGAGGGTGGGCTGCCTGATTTTGTGCCGCTGTGGCACCCGGCCTTTGGTGTCATGCCCCCAAAAAGATTCAGCCCCCCGCAACCGAATGGCTGCGAAGGGCTGATGTTCCCCCCAGAACAATCTTCTAAATACGTCCGGAGAATGCCATCGCCCTTTGGGACGCGCAACCGATATTTTAAAATAAGTTTAATATCCCGAAGAATTTCCCCGTTTTCAGCCAGCGATTAGCGGTTCTTCTTTGTATTTCGCGAATGTGTGGCTGCGCCGGAGTCTGCCAAAAAATCCCTGCGCCTAAATCATTTATTGCGATGCACCATGCGGGAATTCCCCTGCGGCACCCTCTCGGGATGGAAGCGGGATTCCCGGGCTGCTGACAGCGGGCCGGTCATTTTGCGAGGAGCTCGCGCAGCTTTCCCACGTCGGCGGTCGGGAGCTGGCAGACGAAGTCTTCGCAGACGTAGGCGGCCGGCTTCCCATCGATCGGGCCGACGGTTTTTACGAATTCGAGCCGTTCACCGAGCCACTTCTGGCCGTCGGCACCGTCGGCGAGGAGCACGAGTTTGTTTGGGATGAACCGCGCGTGGGTTTCGCGCAGGAGAGCGCGGGTGGCGGCGTTTTCACGATGGCCGGCGATGACGATTTGGCGGGGTTTTGCCAGCGAGGCGTCGAGGGCGACGAGCATTTGCGGCACTGCGGTGGGCACCTTGGTGAGCTGGTCGGCGAAAGCGGCGAGCGTTTTCAGGGCGCTGTCGCGGAGATCCTTGCGGTCGGCGATTTGCGCGAGGCGGAGGAGGTTCAGCGCGGAGACGGAATTGGGCGAGGGCTCGGCGCCGTCGTAATCCTCCTTCATGCGCAGGAGGATGTTCGGCGCGTCCTTGGTGACGCTGAAGTAGCCGCCGTGCTCGGGATCGCCGAAAAGCGCATCCTGTTTCGCCTGCAACTCCAGCGCCCATTGCAGCCAGCCTGTGTCAAAGTCCGCCTCGTAAAGATCGAGCAGCCCCTGGATGAGCGCCGCGTAGTCGTCGCAGAAGCCGGCAATGTCGCTCGCGCCCTGCCGGTAGCTGCGGAGCAGCGCGCCGTTTTTCCACAGCTCGGTGCGGATGAAGCGCGCGGATTTCTGCGCGGAGGCGAGGTAGGCGGGGTCGTCCAGCACCTGCGCGGCGCGGGCAAAGGCGGAAATCATCATGCCGTTCCATGCAGTGATGATCTTGTCATCGAGATGCGGGCGAGGCCGTTTTTCGCGCAGGTCGAAAAGCTTCTTCCGCGACTCCTTGATCGACGAGGCGATCTCCGCCTCCGTCTTTTTGAAAAACTTCGCCGCCTCCGCGAGTGAGAGGCGCTCGATGAGGATGTTCGTGCCTTTGAATTCGCCCATCGGGTCGCTCCCCGCGGGTGCGTTGCCGTCGGCCTCGACGCCATACACGCGATTGAAAATCTTTGCCGCGTCCGCACCGAGCGCCGCCTCGATGTCCGCCTTTTTCCATACGTAGAATGCCCCCTCGGAGTGCGCCGGCTTGCCGTGCTCGATCACGCTGTCGGCGTCCTCGGCGGAGTAGAATCCGCCGGCCTTGTCCGTCATGTCGCGGCGGACGTAATCGAGGATGTCGCGCGCCACTTTCTCATCCGCCGGATCGCGGGTGATCTGAAACGCCTCCAGATACGAGCACGCGAGCTGCGCCTGATCGTAGAGCATTTTCTCAAAGTGCGGGACGTGCCAGAACCGGTCCACCGAGTAGCGGTGAAAGCCGCCGCCGAGATGATCGTGCATGCCGCCCTCGGCCATCTTCCGGAGCGTGTGCAGCGTCATGTGCAGCGCGGCCTTTCCGTCGGCGGAGTCCGCGCCCTGGCGGGCGTAAACGCGCAGCAGGAAATTCAGCGAAACGGGGCGCGGAAACTTCGGCGCGCTGCCGAAGCCGCCGAGATCCTCGTCGAAGGTGCTGGAAAGCTGTTTGAAGCCGGCGGCGAGCGACTCCTTGCCAGCGGCCTCGCTTTTCGCCGCGCCGGCGGCGGTGTATTCCGCGAGCGCCTTCATCGCGCCGGTGGCCGCCTCGACCACGCGCGCGCGGTCGTTTTTCCACGCATCCGCGAGCCGCTGGAGCACGGTAGGGAAGCCGGGGCGTCCGCCGCGATCCTCGGGAGGAAAGTAGGTGCCGCCGAAGAACGGCTGGAGGTCGGGCGTGAGGAAGACGCTCATCGGCCAGCCGCCGCCGCCGGTCGTGGCCTGCACGTAGGTCATATAGACGCGGTCCACGTCGGGCCGCTCCTCGCGGTCCACTTTCACGTTGATGAAAAGCGCGTTCATCAGCTTGGCGATCGCCTCGTTTTCAAACGACTCGTGGGCCATGACGTGGCACCAGTGGCAGGTCGAGTATCCGACCGAGAGGAAGATCGGCTTGCCCTCCGCCTTGGCTTTGGCAAAGGCCTCCGGGCCCCACGGATACCAGTCCACCGGGTTGTGCTGGTGCTGGATGAGGTAGGGCGATTTTTCCTTGGCGAGGCGGTTGGTAAAAGGAGCGGGATTCACGGGTTTGATGGGTTCCGCGGCTTGACAGCCGAGCGGTGCTGCGAGGAGAAGGAGCGCAATCTTCCAGCGCCAGAATTTTTTCATGAGCAGCATTGAGCCGACCTTCGACAAGCCCGTCCGCGAAAGCAAACCGCATCGCCTCTGGCTGTTCGCGCTGCTGTCCGCCGCGGTCGCGCTGCTGTCCGGGTGCGAAAGCACGGTGCGGGTGAAGGACACGAGCCGCACCTTTCGCACCGTGGTCATCGACGCCGGTCACGGCGGTCACGATCTGGGCACCCATTCGCGCTGGGGCGGGGTGGAGAAAAACCACGCGCTGGATGTCGCCCTGCGGCTCGACCCGCGGCTGCGCTCCGCCGGTTTCCGCACGGTGCTCACGCGCAGCGGCGACTACTTTGTCCCGCTCGACCGGCGCGCGGGAATCTCCAACCGGCAGGAAAACGCGATCTTCGTCAGCATCCATTTCAACGAGGGTCCCTCGCGGAAGGCGCATGGGCCTGAGACCTACTACCGCTCAGGACCGTCGCGGGAAATCGCCGCGAAAGTCCAGCAGGCCGTGGCCGCTCTGCCGGGAGCCACATCGCGCGGCGTGAAGACGGCGAATTTCCGCGTGCTCCGGCGCAACGGCTACCCGGCGGTGCTCGTCGAGTGCGGCTTCCTCAGCAATCCGGCCGAGGGCGCGCGCTGCGCGACGCCGCGCTACCGTGAGATGCTCGCCGCCGCGATCGCCGGGGCGATCATCCAGCAGCGCGGACTTCCGGCCCCTCAGTCGGGCGCGCTGGCGGGGCAGTAGCCGCTCGCGCTACTGATCCTCGAGCCGCTTGAGGATCGCGGCTTCCATCTGATTGATCCGCTCCGCGAGAGAGCCGTCGATCTTCCGCATCCTGCCGAAGAGCGCCTTGTTGTAGGCGCGCTGGGCGCTGCGGGCCTCCTCGTCGGAAACCGCGCCGTCGGCCTTCGCCTTGAGTTCCAGCACTTCGGGATCCTCCGACGCCTTTGCCTTGGCCTGCTCAAAACGGAAGTTCTCCTTGGTCTCCGGATCGGCATCCGCGGGCGGCTCCACGATCTGCTTGGTCTTCGCGGCGGGCGGGGTCTTTCCCTTCCGCGCCGTTTTCGTCGGTGCCGGTGTGGACGGCTTGGGTTTCTCGACCTTGGGCTCTGCCGTTTCGGGGACGTCGGTCTTGGCGATCGCCGGATCGGGTGTCTCGGGAGCGTCGGGTTTGGCGACTGCCGGCTCGGTTACTTCCGCCGCGACCTTGGGCGCCGGCTTCCGCTTCCTTGTGGCGACCGGTTTGGCTGGAACGGGCTTTTTAGCCGTCGCGCCGGGCTTCGGTTCGGCGGGAGCCGGAGTCACCGGATCGGCCTTGGGTGGCGGCGTCGCGAAAAGCGGGCGCCGGCCTTTCCTCGAGCCAAAGAGGGATTGCAGCACACCGGGCGATTTCTGCTGCGAGGGCTGTTCGGCGTTCGGCGTGGGGGCGAAACCCGGTTTGGCCTTCGCGGGTTCGGAGGTGGCTTCCTGGGCAAAAGTGGCGGCGCACACGCCGAGGAGCGCGAGGGTGACGGAGAACGGTTTGAGCATAGGTCGGTTTTGTAAGAGCGGTGGATAGTCGCTGTATGGGAAAATCTGTCGAGCGCAAGCGCGCGTGCGCACCGATTTCTCGACACGCCGGCCCGCCCGCCTGTTAATTCCCGCGAACCGCGCCGCTGCCAAACCCCGCATTTTTCCCGTGCCTCGCCCCTGCCTTCGCCTCTCTCCCTCCCGCTCATCGTGCCGGGCGGCGGGGCCCGTTTTTTCACCGTGTCTGGCGAAACTCATGCCACCCGAACCGGCCAGCGCGTGAGCGGCGCCCCACGAGCCCACCGCTGCTGGGCGGAGATCGACCTCGATGCGCTGCGGCACAACGCCGGGGCCGTCAGGGAGCACCTCGGCGAGAAGGTGAAGATCATGGCTGTGGTCAAAGCGAACGCCTACGGCCACGGAATCGGGCCGGTGGTGCGAGCGCTCGACGGGCGGGTGGAAATGTTTGGCGTCGCAAATGTCCGCGAGGCGGTGGAAGTGCGGGAGCATCT